>JBBSVF010000018.1:0-19771 GCA_038233745.1 Gemmatimonadales bacterium | reverse complement strand
GATCGAAGAGCCCGAATGGCTGGCCGAACTCGCTGCGCGACATCCGGGCGAGATCATCGTGGCCTGTGACGTTCGCGAACGGCGGCTCACCACACGCGGGTGGGCCCGCACCCTTCCCATGGACATTCTGGATCTGGTGGACGAGCTGAACTCGCTGCCACTCGGCGGACTTCTGGTGACCGCGGTCCATCTGGAAGGGCAGTTGCAGGGCACCGACCTTCCGCTGATGGAGGACGTCGCGGAGGCGTCCAATGCGCCGGTGCTGGCGTCTGGGGGTGTGACGACCATGGCTGACCTGCGCGCCCTGGAGCACCGTGGGCTGGCGGGCGCCGTGATCGGCATGGCCCTCTACACTGGCGCGCTCGATCCGGTGGCTGTGGCGGGGGAGTTCGGCGAATGAGGCAGATCATTTTCGGGAGCATCAGATGACAGTTGTCGTGCGGGAAACGAAGGAGACCACGATCCGGTGCGAACTGGCGGCGGGAAGCGGTCGCGCGACCGTCGCGACGGGGCAGCCGTTCCTGGATCACATGCTTGTGACCTTTGCACGGTACAGCGGACTCGATCTTTCCATCCAGGCGACGGGCGACCTGGCGCACCACCTGATCGAGGATGTGGGGATCTGTGTGGGCGGTGCCCTTGCAGCGTACCTGCCCGCGACGGCGGCCCGGTACGGCGATCGCACCCTGCCGATGGACGAGGCGCTCGTGCACTGCGCGCTCGACATCGGAGGTCGGGCCTACTATCGCGGTCCCATTCCGAGCAGCCTCTACGATCACTGGATGCGCTCGTTCGCCGATCATGCGAAGGCGACGCTGCACCTGCGGGTGCTCCGCGGCACTGACCGTCATCACATCGTCGAGGCTGCTTTCAAGGCACTCGGTCTTGCGGTGCGCGATGCCCTTGTCGACTCTGGCGCCGTCTTCTCCACGAAGGGTGGTGTGGCCCTGCGCGTGGAAGAGGCGTAACGGTGCTGACGCGCAGGCTGGTGGTCTGCCTGGACGTGCGGGACGGGCGTGTGGTCAAGGGCACGCAGTTCGTCGACCTGCGCGATGTTGGCGATCCCGTGACGCTTGCGACGCGCTACGAGCACGAGGGCGCCGACGAAATCGTGTTCCTCGACATCTCGGCGAGCGCCGAGGCACGCGCCACCTTGCTCGACGTCGCACGCCGCACCGCGGAGCGGCTGTTCATTCCCCTCACGATCGGGGGCGGGGTACGTTCGGCAGAGGACATCGGCCGCGCACTCCGCGCCGGCGCCGACAAGGTGAGCATCAATTCCGCCGCCGTTGCGCGTCCGGAAGTAATTACCGAGGGCGCTGAACGGTTCGGGTCGCAGTGCGTGGTGGCGAGCATCGACGCGCGGCATGACGGGTCCGCGTGGCGGGTGTACGTGAAGGGCGGCCGGGAGGAGACACCACTGGAAGCGGTGGCGTGGGCCGAGGAATGTGTGGCGCGCGGTGCAGGGGAAATACTGCTCACGAGCATCGATCGCGACGGCGCTCGCACTGGCTATGATCTCGAGCTTACGCGCGCGGTGGCCGCACGGGTGCATGTGCCGGTGGTCGCTTCCGGAGGCGCGGGGTCGGCTGCACATGTGTGCGAAGTGCTCGAACGCGGGGGAGCAGAGGCCGCACTCGTTGCCGGGATTCTGCATGACGGAACGACAACGGTAGGCGACATCAAGCAGCAGATGCGCACCGCTGGTATCCTGGTGCGCGACGCATGATGTCGGATCTCGAAGCGGCCCTGGAGCTGGCACGCCTGGCTGGCGATGTGGCGTTGCGACACTATCGCCGCGCGCTTGATGTCGAGATCAAGGCCGACGGCTCGCCCGTGACCGTCGCGGATCGTGCGGCGGAGACAGCCGCGCGCGAGTGGGTGAGGGCGCATCACCCCGAGGACGGTGTGCTCGGTGAGGAGTTCGGCATCGAACGGCCCGACGCACGACGGCGATGGATCATCGACCCCATCGACGGCACAAAGTCGTTCGTGCGCGGCGTTCCTCTTTGGGGCACACTCGTGGCGCTCGCAGATGGAGATCAGATCCTCGCCGGCGCTGCGTATTTTCCCGCACTCGACGAGATTGTCGGCGCAGCCCACGGCGCCGGTTGTCACTGGAATGGATCGCAGTGTCGCGTGTCCACGACTTCGACGATTGCCGAGTGCACTGTGCTGACGACCGACGAGCGGTTTCCCGAAACGCTCGAGCGCAGACCGGCCTTCGCACAACTCTGCAACGCGGCGTTGGTGAGCCGAAGCTGGGGCGACTGCTACGGGTATCTGCTGGTCGCTACCGGCCGGGCTGATGTGATGCTCGATCCAATACTCTCTCCGTGGGATTCCGCTGCACTGCAGCCCCTCATCATCGAGGCGGGTGGAGTCTTCACCGACTGGAGCGGCAGGCACACGGCGTTCGGGGGAAGTGCTGTTGCGACGAATGCGCTTCTGGCCGACGATGTACGTTCCCTCCTGCTTTCACCCACCGCCTGAGAACGATGCTCGACCTCGATGCAGTGAATTTCGACAAGGGAGCTGGCGTCGTGACCGTGGTCGCGCAGGATGCGTCGAGCGGTGCGGTGCTGATGGTGGCGTTCGCGGATCGCGAGGCGCTCGACCACACCATCCGGACTGGTGAGATGCACTACCGTTCGCGCACACGCGGACTTTGGCACAAGGGCGCGACCAGCGGAAACGTGCAGCACGTGCGCTCACTCACACTGGACTGCGATGGCGATACCGTGCTGGCGCTCGTGGAGTCGCAGGGGCCGGCGTGTCATTCCGGTTCCATCTCGTGCTTCGGCGATACCGCGCTGGCTGGCAGTGCCCTCGCCGCGCTCGATTCGACCATTGCCGCCCGGGCGCAGGACACAGACGTGGCGCGCAGCTACACCCGCACGCTGCTCGCTGATCGCAATCTGCGCCTGAAGAAGCTCGGCGAGGAGGCTGCCGAGCTGGTGACCGCCTGCGCCGACGGTGATCGCGAACGAGCCGCGGAGGAAGTTGCCGACCTCCTGTACCACGCCCTGGTGGCGCTTCATGCCGCTGGCGGCTCGCTCGCCGATGTGGAGCGCGTGCTCGATGCACGCGCCGGACGTCAGAACCGCGCCAGCAGCGACTGATCGAGCTTTCGTGGGTCGCCCACGTACGCGAAACGGAAGTTCTTCAGGTAGCGCTGCGCCACGCGGCGCACATCCTCCGGCGTGACATCACGCAGCTTCTCCATGAAACGATCGGCTTCGCGAAAGTCGCCCTGATAGAGTTGCGCGCGCGCCAGCACGTTGGCCTGATCCGCGTTCGTTTCGTTGCGCAGGTAGTACTCCGTGATGAACTGCTGCTCCAGCCGCTTCAATCCTTCCGGATCCACAAGGTTCGTCTTGAGACCATCGAGCTCCTCGTGCATCAGGCCCAACACCTGATTGGGGTCGACGGTTGTCACGTAGAGCCCCGCCACAGCGTGCGCGCGCTCGAGAAAGGGCGATTCCACAGCGTAGCTGAGATTACGCCGCGAGCGGACCTCGGTGAAGAGCCGGCCGGAGAGCACCGCGGTGGCCACGCGCAAGGCGGCGTAGTCCGAGCTCGTTGCCGGCGGACCAGGCGCATACGCCAGCACATAGTTGGTTGGCAGCATGCGGCTGTCGATCGCGATGGATCGCCCGGCTGTCACCGGAGCCGGAGGCGGGGTCCACGTAAAGTCTCCACGTGGCAACGTGGCAAGCGTGGAGCGCACAAGGCGCTCCACCTGCGACCGCTCCACGTTGCCCACCACCACCAGGAGCATGCGCGACGTCACCATCTGCTGGGCGCGATACCTCCGGAGCTGCTCCACCGTGAGCCTGGCGAGCGACTCCGGCGTCCCTGTCGCCTCCATCGCATACGGATGTCCGCGGTAGAGCAGGCTGTCGGCGAGCGACTCGACTGCATCGTCCGGCTGCGTGCGTCGCTCGCGTGATCCGGTGACAAATTGTTCGCGCACGATGGCTACTTCCGCTGGAGACACCGTTGGCGCCATCACGCGATCCGCCAGGATCCTCCACGTTTCCTCGAACGTACTCCGAATGGCGCGCAGACCGATGGCGCTCCAGTCGTCGTTCACCTCGATGCTGATGGTGCTGCCGAGGCGGGCGGGCCGCTGCCGGGCGATGGCGCCGGGGTACTTCGCCGTCCCTCGCTCGCTCACCGCCAGCAGCAGCGCCTCGATGCCCGCCGTTTCCGGTGTGAGCAGCCGCGAGCCGCCCAACAGATACAGATTGGCGGACACCACTTCATTGGCGGGATTACGGCGCAGGATCACCGGCACCCCGCCCACATCGAACTTCACCGTCGTCGCGGTTTCCGCCATGACGGCCGGCACTGTCACGTGGGCGCGCGCAGGCGCCGCGGTGAGCGCCGTGGCGAGCATCATCACGCCGAGCATCATCGTGCGCCCCCCTTCGTGAGATCCGCGTCGGTGAGGTGGATCGCCTGCCGCGTCTGTGGAGAGAGCAGCACGCCCGTGACACGCGGCTTGCCGATGATGTACTTGTTGGCGTAGCTGCGCAGATCGGCGGGTGTCTGCCGCGCCATCGTATCCACGTAGCCGTAGAAGTAGTCGAGACCGGTCACGGCCCACCAGAATCCGAGCTGGTGCGCAAACCCTGAAGCGCGCTCCAGACTCTCCATGGTTCCGGAGATGCGCGTCTGCTTCACGCCATTCACTGCGTCCACGGTGATATAACCGGGCTTCACGACCTCCAGCAGTTCCGCGTCCAGCGCCGCCAGCGCGTCGCGAAGCCGTTCGGGCGCCACTTCGCCCTGGATGGTGATGGGGCCCACATGATTCAGCGTGAAGTAGTTCACGCCGATCGAGTGCCAGATGCCACTGTCCACCAGCTTCCGCTGGAATTGCGATCCCGGCTGATTCAGCACGTCCGAGAAAACGTCCGCTGCGTAGGTGGCCGGCACATCGCTGTGAGCCCCCGGCCCCTGCCACTGCAGTTGCACGATCGTGGAGTTGATGGGCTGCTCGACGATCACGGCCAGGTTGCGCGTCAGCGGCGGCACTGGCGGAATGGGGTCGATGCTGGACGGCTGTGGTGCCCGTGCCCAGCTGCCGAGCATCCTGCGCGCGGCGGCGAAGATCGAATCGGCGACGACATCGCCGGTGACGATGAGTGCCGTATTGTTCGGCACATAGTAGCGGCGTTGGATCGTGCGCATTTGTTCCGGCGTCGTGGCCAGGATTACGTCGCGCTCGCCGAGGGGATTCTTGCGGCTCCACGCTGCACCCCAGAGCGCCTTCCCCGTCGCCGTCCGGAAGGCGTATCCCGGATCCGACTCGGCGCGGTCGTACTCCCCGATCACCACGGCGCGCTCGCGCTCCAGCTCATCCGCGAGGAACAGTGGCGCGCGCAGCGCGGAGGCGAGTAGGGCCAGGGCCGGGAGCGTGCTGTCGGAGGGAACGGTGAGGTAGTAGTTCACCCGTTCCTCTTCGGTGGTGCCGTTGAACACCGCCCCAAGCTCCGATGCCCTGTTCACGAAGGACTCCGGCTGCGGATACTGCGCGTTCGCCTTGAAGAACATGTGCTCGTACAGGTGGGACAGCCCCTCGAAACGCGCTGACTGCGTGAACGAGCCATTCTTTGCATCGGCCTCGATCGTGGCCAGTGGCACGCCGTGGTTTTCCACGACGATGATCTCGAGCCCATTCGCGAGAGTGTCGCGCCTGATGCGGCGTTCGAGCTCGGCGCGCTGCGCACTCGCTCGCATCCCCAGTGGAGCGAGCATGAGCAGCGCCGACGCTGCGGCCAGCGACGTGCGTAGGAGATGGTGCCGCAGTGGCGATTGCTTGCAGTTCATGATTTCTTTCCCTGGCCAATGTCCAAGCTTCCCGATACCTCAGCGCATGTGCCCTCCGTGGCGCCAGACGCGCTCGCGCGCGTGGCGACCCGTCTCGCTGGCGACAATTTGCATGAGCATGCCGTACTCGCTCCGTACACCACATTCCGGATTGGTGGTCCTGCAGATCTGCTTTTCGAGGCCACCACGGCCGATGAGCTTGCGAAATCCATTCTCGTGGCGCGTGAAGAGCAGATTCCGTACTTCGTGCTGGGACTCGGCGCGAATGTGCTGATCGCCGATCGTGGATTCCGTGGACTGGTGATCCGGAACACGGCGTCGCACTTCGAGTTCCATGACGACGGTCGGCTCAGCGTGGAGAGTGGCGCGGTGATGGCCAAGCTCATTCCCGAAGCGGTGCGCCGCGGCTGGTCCGGTCTCGAACACTACGTGGGCATTCCGAGCACCGTTGGGGGAGCGGTATGGCAGAACCTGCACTTCCTGTCGCCGGCTCCGGAGCGGGAGCGGACGATGTTCATCGCCGAGGTGTTCGAGAGCGCCGATCTCCTGACGCAGGAGAATGAACGGCGAACCGTGGACCGGGACTACATCCAGTTCGGCTACGACGACACGATCTTCCACCACCGCGCCGATATCGCGCTCGCCGTCACCTTCCGGCTCGAGCGCGGGGATGTGGACACCATGCATCGCATCATGCAGGAGAATCTCAGCTGGCGGGGCGGAAAGCATCCGTGGCTCGAGTACCACCCGTCAGCCGGATCCATCTTCAAGAAGATCGAGGGCGTGGGCGCCGGGCGTCTCGTGGATGCCTGCGGCCTCAAGGGATTTCGCGTTGGCGACGCGCAGATCTCACACATGCACGCGAACATCATGGTGAATCTCGGGCAGGCCACGAGCGAGAATGTGATCGGCCTGATCCGGCACGCACAGGCAGCAGTGCAGGAGAACTCGGGCTACGCCCTGGACCCGGAGATCAACTTCATCGGCGATTTTCGCAGTCTCTAGCTCGGCGGAACCGGCGGCGTCCGGTCGTCCATCGGGACGAAGTTCGACAGGAAGAGCCGCTCCTGTGGCGTGAGGCTGGCGATACCGGTCGCGCTGATCTTGTCGAGGATGCGATTCACTTCGTCCCGGTTCACGTCGTGGACACCACTCGCGTCCACTCGCTTCCACGAGTCGCCGAGGCTGTCGCGCGGCGGGCCCGCCACGGCCTGTTTGCGAAACTGACGCGCACCCTTCGTCCGTTCGATGTAGAGCAGATACAGGTAGCCGCCAGCAAATCCTCCGAGGTGCGCGAAGTCCGCCACGCCGCCAGTTGATCCGCGCAGGCCGCTGAAGACCGCGTACGCCACCGAGAGGGCGATCAGCCAGCGCGCCTCCAGCGGCAGCACTCCGTAGATGTAGATCTTGTCGCGCGGCCAGAATCGCGCGAAGGCCAGCATCACGCCGAACACGGCCGCAGACGCGCCCACGATGGGCGATTGCCTGGCGAACACCATCGACAGCAGCGCCCCCGAGATCCCGCTGATGAAGTAGAGCGCCGAGAAGCGCTCAGAGCCGAGGCGTTGCTCAACGCGCGGACCGAAGAAGTACAGCGCCAGCATGTTGAAGAAGATGTGTCCCAGTCCGCCGTGCAGGAACATGTACGTGATCATCGTCCACGGGCGCGAGAACGCGAACGCCGGTATGAAGGCGAGCTGGCCGACAAGCCCCGGCATCGTCTGCTGGACGAAGAACATCACGACATTCGCAATAATCAGTCGCTGAACCCACGGCGTCACGGCGTTCCTCCTATCGGGTAACGGACTGTTCGCGTTCGAGCGCTTCGAGCTGCGCGGTGGCACTCTCCCACTCCGCCAGCCCCTTGTCGAGCCGGCCGCGGGCCTGATCGAGTTGGTTGCCCAGCGCCCTGGCGCTCGCCACTCCATCGGGGCGCGTGTACAGCTCCGGATCGTCGAGGGTCACGGTCAGCGAGTGCACCGCCGCCTCGAGCTCCGACACCGAACTTTCCGCTCGTTCGGCCCGCTCCCGCGCCTGGCGCAGGGCACGGCGCACGTCTTCCCTGGCTGGACGCTCATCACGGCGTTGCGTCCGCTTCTTCTCATCCACGCGGCGCAGCGCCTGTTCCTCGGACGCGCGCACCGAGGCCGCATGCTCACGCTCCTCGCTCACCACTTCCCACTCGGCGAAACTGCCGTCGAACTCGGTGATGTGACGCTCGTGCAACACCCACACCTTCGTGGCCAGAGCGCGCAGCATGGCGCGATCATGGCTCACGAGGATCACAGTGCCCTCGTAACTCTCGATCGCATCCTCCAGCACCTCGATCGTCTCCACATCGAGGTGGTTGGTGGGCTCGTCGAGCACCAGCAGATTGGCCCGCGTGAGCATCATCATCGCCAGGGCGACGCGGGCGCGCTCGCCCCCGGAGAGGGTGGACGCCTTGCGCTGTGCCTCGTCGCCCGAGAAGCCGAAACGCCCCAGGTGACCCTGCACCATGCGCCGCTCCCACTGCGGACGCAGCGAGGAAATCACGTCATAGAGCGCGGTGTCCAGCGGCACCTGCGCCAGCTGCTGATCGTAGTACGACACACGGATGGAGTTGCCCACCCTGAGCTCTCCTGAATCCGGCGTTCGTTCGCCGACCAGCGCCCTGAGCAGCGTACTCTTGCCGGCGCCGTTGGGACCGAGGATGCCCAGGCGGTCGCCCCGCATCACCCGCCCGGAGAAGTTCTCGATGAGCACGCGTCCTGGTACGCTCACGGTGAGATGCTCCGCGACCGCCACCTGGTCGCCGCCGCGCTCAGCGACCTCCAGACGCAGCGACATGGTGCCGTCGTCCCCGATCGGGGAGCCGAGACGCGGGAGACGCTCGAGCTTCTTGCGCCGGCCCTTCGCCTGCTTCGTGTTCTGGCCCGCGAGATTTCGGGCGATGTAGTCCGTCTCGCTGGAAATCACCTTTTGTTGCTTGTCGAAGGCACGCTGCTGCGAGAGCCGGCGCTCCAGGCGCTGCTGCACGAAGGCTTCGTAGCCCCCGTTGTACGGCGTGGCCGTTTCGCCCTCGAAGTGCAGCACGTGATCCACCACGGCAGCCATGAAGGCGCGGTCGTGGCTCACGAGTACCACCGTTCGATCGATCTCGCGAAGGTATTCCTCCAGCCAGCGCGTGGTATCCAGATCCAGGTGATTCGTGGGCTCGTCGAGCAGGAGGATGTCGGACGGGGCGACGAGTTGGCGCGCCAGGCCTACGCGTCCACGCTCTCCACCGCTCAACTGCGTGAGAGGCTGTGTGCGTGCGGCGGATGCGTCAAAGCCAAGCCCCTGCAGCACCGCATCCACCCGCGGAGCGATAGTGTAGCCGCCTTCTCGCTCGAACCGTTCAAGATCGCGACCGTATCGCGACATTGCTGCGTCATCGCTGTTATCTGCCAGCGCGTGCGCCTGCTCAGCGAGCGATTGTTCGAGGGCCAGCAGATCGGCAAACGGCCCCGCACCAGCTTCCCAGACTGTGCTGGCGGTGCCGAAGTCCCGATGCTGCCCCAGCAGCGAGAGAGTAAGTCCCGTCTGCCGCGCCACCGTGCCCTGGCTGGGTGCCAGTTCGCCGGTGAGCAGCCTGAAGAGCGTGGTCTTTCCCGTACCATTCCGGCCGACCACACCCCAGCGCTCTCCGCTGGCAATCGTGAAGGTGATGTCCCGGAACAGGGTCGTGGCGCCGAACTCCACGGCCGCATTTCCTACTGCCACCTGGGTCATGCGTCCGCCCGTGCAGTCTTCATCCTGCCAGCCAGCTCTTCCACAGTGTCTCCGCAGCGCCGATCGTCAGCGCATTCCCGTGCCGAACGAGCGGCATGTTCAACAACATCGGCTCCTCTGCGAGGATCTGCATCCACCGCTCATCGCCATAGCGCGCGGTGCGCAAGCCAAGCTCGGCAAAGCGCCGCGAGCTCTCGTCGACAAGAGCCGACGTTCCGAATTTCTGCACGAACCGGAGCAGTTCGCCGCGCGAGGCCGCGCGCTCCTGCAGGTCCACGAAGTGCGTTTTCACCCTCCGTTCCGCAAAGAAGCGAAGCGCCTTCCTGGTGTCGCTGTTCTTTTTCGTGCCGAAGATCTGGACGTCCATCCTGCTACCGTCGGTAGTTTTCCCCGCGTGAATCCCTCGAGCGAACTTACCTATCGCCCGGCATGGTGGGTACCGGGCGCCCATGCGCAAACGCTCTGGGGCAAGCTCTTTCGTCGCCAGCACACCGTACCCACGCGAGCGGAGCGGCTGACTACGCCGGATGGCGATGAGGTAGAACTCCAGCGGCTCGAGGGAGATCCCACACGTCCCCGGCTCGTGCTGCTCCATGGGCTGGAGGGCACCATTCGCTCGCACTACATCCAGGGTGTGCTCCGGCTGGCACAGCGCGCAGGCTGGTGCGCCGACGTCCTGATCTTCAGAAGTTGCGACGGCCGGCCAAACCGCGCGCAACGGCTGTACCACTCGGGAGAGACCACGGACCTGGACCTGGTCCTTCGACACCTGAAATCCGAGTCGCCTGACCAGCTCATCGTGGCCGCGGGCTTCTCACTCGGCGGCAACGTCCTGCTGAAATGGCTTGGCGAGCAGGGGGAATCGGCCAGTGCCCTTCTGCGAGCGGCCGCTGCCGTCTCCGTTCCCTTCGACCTCGAACGCGGATCCAGGCACATCGAGGCCGGATTCTCGCGTGTGTATGGTCGGCATTTCCTCGTCTCGCTCAAGGCGAAGGCCGACGCCAAGTGGCAATCCTGGCCCGGCGCGTTCGATCGCGATGCGGCCCGGAGCGCTTCCACCCTCTTCGAGTTCGACGACGCAGTCACGGCACCGGTTCACGGTTTTCTGAATGCTCACGACTACTACTCCCGCTCCAGCTCACGAGCGTTCCTGAAAGACATCACGCTTCCAACGCTGCTGCTGAGCGCTATGGATGATCCATTTCTGCCGCCAGGGGTGCTTGATGATGTTCGGATGCTGTCGCTCGCACATCCGAACCTGTCATTTGAATTTCCAGTCCGAGGCGGGCACGTCGGATTCGTTTCTGGCGTTCTACCGTGGCGGCCTGTGTACTACGCCGAGCACCGTGTTCTCGAGTTCCTTGCCAGCGCCGCTGGCGTTCCCGCACCCTTTCGCACATGACCGCAACACGACTTCCCGTTGGCGCGATGGCCGCCCTGGCCTTGGTGGCATCGCTCACCGCCTGCGCCTCTCGCCAACCGGAAGACATGCACGCCGGCCACGACATGGCTGGATCGGCTTCATCGAGCATGACGATGACGTCGGACGATATGCGGTTGCCGGCAGCCTCTGCGGCGGTGGCCAATCGGCTCGCCCATTCCTCGCGCCATGGCGAGTACGTGATGATCCGCACAGGTCCGACCGACAGTGTGCGCGCATGGGTGGTGTACCCTGAGCGCGCGGACAAGGCGCCCGTGGTGGTGGTGGTGCACGAGATCTACGGAATGTCCACCTGGATCCGCGGGGTTGCCGACCAGCTTGCGGCGGACGGATACATCGCGATTGCACCAGACCTGCTCACCGGAAGGGTTAATCCGACGGGCGGCGCGGACACGCTCACCCAGGATGCCGCCGTCGCGGGGATTCGCACGCTCATCCCGGCCGACGTCCAGCGTCAGCTCGCCGCGGTAGGCCAGTTCGGCATGGCACTCCCCTCGGCGCAGAAGACGTACGGGGTGGTGGGCTTCTGCTGGGGTGGAAGTACTTCCTTCGCCTCCGCGGTGGCGAGCCCGCCGGGGCAGCGCGCGGCGGTGGTGTACTACGGAACCTCGCCCGCCACGCCTCAGCTGGCGAGCGTGAAGGTCCCCGTCCTGGGTCTCTATGGCGGCAGTGACGCACGCGTGAACGCCACGATTCCCGCGGCCGACAGCGCCATGAAGGCCATGGGCAAGATGTTCGAGCCCCATGTGTTCGAAGGCGCCGGTCACGGCTTCCTCCGCCAGCAGGACGGAATGAACGGTGCCAATCTCTCGGCTACGCGCGCTGCGTGGCCCCTCACCATCGCCTTCTTCCGGGCGCACCTGGGACGCTAGATGAACGTGCTGTTTCTCGTCTGCTTCATTGCGGGACTGCTCCTCGCCGTTCGGCTCATGTTCTTCGGGGCCGAGCGGCGGACCGTCACGCCTGATAGCACACCGCTCCGCCGCTCGGAGCCGGCGATTGTGGCGTTGCTGCTGGGTTTTGGCATCGCCGGCTACCTCTTCCATACCCGGTCTGGATATGGAACCGCCGCCGTGCTGATGCTCGCGCTCGTGATTGCGGTTGCATCCGCTGCGCTGCTCACCCGCCTCGCCGTCGTGACCGCGAGCCTCGTTCCCGAGCATGATCCGGAAGATCCCCGCTATCGTCTGCAGGGTGTGGTGGGACACCTGCTGTCGTGCATTCCTGCGGACGGAGAAGGTCGTGTCTCCTTCCCCGACGGCAGTGCGACGCGAGAGCTCCTCGCACGCGAGATCGAATCCCGCGCCATCGAGGCAGGCGAGGAGGTCTGCATCGAGCGCATCGACGGCGACGTCGCCTGGGTGGAGCGCTGGGCCAGCGTGGAAGCGAGACTCTAGCCGATGGCCACGCAGATCTTCTGGTTCGGCCTCGTGTTCGGAGGCGCCTTCATTCTCCGTGGCATCGTGGCTACGATCTTCTTCTATTACATCCTGCCCGAGAACGATCGGTGTCCGAACTGCGACGCCGAGACGCTGCATGTGGAGTCACGCGGCTGGCGATGGCTCTTGCCTGGCATTCGCCCAAGCTGGTGCTTCGAGTGCAACTGGCATGGGCTGCTCCGCAAGAATCCCGGACGGCGGTCACCGGATCAGCCGCGAGCCTCGCAGCCTATCGACGTCTGAGCGCGCGTCCCGGCAGGGCCTCGGTAACCCTGCCTTCATCGAGCACGAACTGACCGTTCACGAGCACGAACCGCACGCCGGTCGAGAGGACATTCGGCTCCTCGAACGTGCTGCGATCGCTGACGGTGACCGGGTCGAACACCACGACATCCGCGAACATGCCGGCACGCAGGATCCCGCGGTCCATCACGCCGACTCGCTGCGCGGCGAGCGATGTCATCTTGCGAATCGCGAACTCCAACGGAATCACGGAATCCTGGCGAACATACTTTCCGAGAATACGCGTGAAGGTGCCGTACGCGCGCGGGTGGGCCCGTCCGGGAAAGCGTCCGAGGGAATCTGGTGAGATGGCGCCGGCGTCCTGCCCCACACTCACCCACGGCTGGCGCATCGCCAGCCGCAGCGCGTCCTCGTCGAAGGAGAAATAGATGGCGCTCGTGCGCCCGCGATCCGCTACGAGAATGTCGAACGCTGCTTCATATGCATCGGCACTTCCGCGGATCGTAGCGATCTCGGTGAGTCGCTTCCCCTCGTACCGGCGCAGAGAATCCGTGTACACCTGATTCACCATCGTGCGCGCGGCAGTGCGGATGCCGGCCGCACTGTCTGCCCCCAGTTCCTGCTTCAATCGCGCGCGCACGGCGGGATCGCGAAGCCTCATGACGAGTGAATCGCGTCCTCCCTCCTGCACCCAGGTATTGAGCATCGCCGAAAGCCCGGTGCCGCTCGCGATGTAGGGATACTGGTCTGCCGTCACGTCGATGCCCGCAGCGCGCGCAGAATCGATCAGGGTGATCGCCTGCTGCATCTGCTCCGCGGATCGGCTCTTGATGTGCCGGATCTCCGCCCACGTCCCAGCTTCGCTCGCGATCCGGATCGTTTCGCGCACCGCGTCGAGCAGGCCCGATCCCTCACTCCGCATGTGCGTGGCGTATCCGCCACGATAGCGCGCCGCCACCCGCGCGAGCTCCACCAGCTCTTCCGTGCTGAAGAAGGTGCTCGGCAGATAGATCAATCCGGTGCCGAGTCCCACGGCGCCGTCACGCATCGCCGAGTCCACGAGCGATTTCATCTGCGACATCTCGTCGGATGTCGGATGTCTCGTGAGGTTGCCCATGACGGCTTCGCGTACTGAGCTGGTGCCCACATACGTTCCGAGGTTGATCGCCGTCCCCTTCGTTTCCAGATAGGTGAAGTACTCACCGAGAGAGTTCCAGGGCTCACCGCCTGGCGCCGCCTCGACAAGCATCGTGTGCGGCCACGCCGAGTGCACCTCGCCGGTGATCTCGCTCGTGATGCCCTGCGTCACCTTGCTCACCGCGTGCGGTCCACGGAGGATGGCGCTCTCCGAATGGCCAAGCATGTCGATGAAGCCAGGGGCCACCACCTGATCGCGTGCATCGATTGACCGAGCTCCGCGCAACCCGGCAACGGAGGGGCCAACGTAGGCGATCCGATCTCCTGTGATGCCGACGCTGCCGCGGTACCAGGGGTTGCCCGTGCCATCTACAACTCGGGCATTCGTGATCAGTACATCGAAGTTGCTGCGGTCGGGCAGCGGCACGGTTCGCGGCGCCGGCTGACAGGCGGCCAGCACGACCAACGAGTACAGCGCGGCGATTCGGAGTGAGGTCGGCACGTGTTGTCCTGGAAGAGTCCTGACGAGCGCCGGGGTCGACGCTCCGGCGTTCAGCTCATCATCGAGCCTGGTGCGCTGCGAGCGCGCACTCCGTTCACCAGCAGCGGCAGCCACTCCGGCCAGTTTCCACTGAGCTCGAAGTAGTCCTCGAAGTACGACAGCCCCAGCGTCTCGAGTTCTTCCAGCAGTCCGCTCAACGCGTCCACGTCATAGATGGGGCCCAGCGCGACGATCTCACCGTCCACACGGAACTCCGCATCGGTCAATCCCAGCCGTGCATCGAGCGCTGCGCGGGTGAGACCGGAACGTTCGTACGCGGCGCGCTGAACGAACAGCGTGGGCGCTCCCTGCGCGATGCTGATCGGCATGCTCCGCTCCTCAGCGTGCGGTGGTGATCAGGCGATGCATCAGCACCGCTGCCCGCTCCGCTGCCATGTTCAGGGAGGGCAGGAATACCGACTCATCCGGCGAGTGCGCTCCGCGTCCCGACACGCCCAGTCCATCCATCCCCGTGACGAAGGGCGCAACGAACGAGACATCCCCCGCCCCTCGGCTCTCCGGCGGATCACTTTCGACCGGTCCGTAACCGAGCGCCTGGTTCAGTGCATTGAAGCGGGCCAGCAATTCCTCGCCAGCCGCTGTAGGTGGCATCGCGGGATAGCTGTCGCGGAAGGTGATCTCTGCTGTAGTGCCGGGGAGATGCTGTGCAACGATCTCGCGCATGCGCGCTCTCGCGCTGTCCTTCTGCGACTCACGAAGAAAGCGCAGGTCGCCATTCACCATCGCGTGCGGTGCAATGATGTTCGTCTTGCCCGCCACGGTCACGGAGGTATTCGATGAGTCGCGATTCACATCGGTGCCGCCGGCGATCAGGCCCGCATTGAAGGTCAGCGTCGGATTGCCGGACAGCTCACGGCGGAAGGTGTCGAGAATGCGCGCGGCTTCGTAGATCGCGCCGTTGCCCCCGGACGAGAAGATGCCGGCGGAATGACCCTGTTTCGCGCTGGTCATCAGTGTCCACGAGCTGGATCCGCGGCGCGAGATCGAGATCCGCGATGCGCGTCCGCCTTCGAACGCCAGGGCGATGTCGCTCTGGCGCGCCAGGTCCAGCATGTCCTTGCGCGCCACGGCCTGCGGAGAGCCCACCGACTCTTCGTCCCCGGTCATGATCACCGCGATGCGCGCGTCGTGCAGGATACCCGCTTCCTGCATCGCACGGAGCGCGGCGATCATGGCGACGTCGCCGCCCTTCATGTCCGATGTGCCCGCACCGCGCGCGATGGTGTCCTCGCGAACGAACTTCTGCCCCTCACCTTCGAACACGGTGTCCAGATGACCGATGAGCAGGAGGCGCGGCCCGCGCGTGCCGTCATGCATCGCGACGAGATGCCCGCCGCGCCGCATCGAGGCGGGCATCTCCGAAATGCGCCAGGTGAAGCCGAGTTTTTCCAACTCTGCACCAAAGAGTTCGCCGACGCGGCGAACACCCGCCCCGTTCTGCGATCCGCTGGGGATGTTCACGGCACGCTCCAGCAGCGCGACGTCCGACTCGTGATTCCGGCGAACGATGTCCCGGAGTTGCTGCTCTACTGATGACAGTGTCGTGGCGCCGATGATTCCGGCGGGAGCAGGCGCGGCCGCGGTCTGTGTCATGGACGCAGAGGAGGACGCGCATCCGGAGAGTGACACGGCGACGCTGATGGCCGACGTCGCGAGGAGGGAGCGATGAACGAAGGACGACATGATGCGGGATCCAGTGGCTGGTGACGCGGCGAATGTATCATCGCGATCACGCCCATGCCTACTATCTTTGCTGCATGGCGTCTGCAGCAGTGGAAGACCAGTTCGATGTGATCGTGATCGGCGCCGGGCACGCAGGCACCGAGGCCGCGGTCGCGTCCGCACGCCGCGGCGCCCGCACGGCGATCATCACGACCGCGCTGGAATCCATTGGCCAGATGTCGTGCAACCCCGCCATCGGCGGCGTGGCGAAAGGCACCGTCGTGCGCGAGGTCGACGCACTCGGCGGCATCATGGCGCGGGCCACCGATCTGGCGTGCCTTCAGTTCCGGATGCTCAACCGTGGGAAGGGGCCTGCGGTATGGGCTCCGCGCGCCGGATGCGACCGTGGGCTCTATCGTCGCGCTGTGCGGTCACTGCTGGAAGAACGGCGCGGCGTGGAGCAGATCCAGGGCACCGTCGCACGGCTGCTCATGGACGGCCCTCGTGCCGCCGGCGTGGAGACGCTGGAGGGTCGGCGCTTCGGTGCGCGCGCCGTCGTCGTCACCACCGGCACCTTTCTGCGCGGTCGCATTCACATCGGCACCACGATGTCGATGGCGGGGGGACGCGCCGGCGAGGGCTCCAGCACCCATCTCGCCGAACAGTTGGAAGCCGCAGGGCTGGAGGTCGCCAGATTCAAGACCGGAACCCCGCCACGAATTGACGGGCGCAGCGTGAGGCTCGCGGATCTGCCGGAGCAGCCGAGCGAGATCGAGGAGTTCGACTATAGCTGGTCGCACTTCTGGACGACGCCGCGCCGCACGGCCGACAGGGCCACTCGTCATCCGGCGCAGCTTCCGTGCTGGATCACCTTTCTGGGTGAACAGGGTACCGGCGTCATCAGCCGTCATATCGGCGAGTCGGCGATGTATGGGGGGGCCATCGGCTCGCGCGGTCCACGCTACTGCCCCTCCATCGAGGACAAGGTCGTACGCTTTCCGGGCGCCGAGCGGCATCAGCTCTTCCTGGAGCCTGAGGGGCACGACACGCATGAGCTCTATGTGAACGGACTGTCCACGTCTCTTCCGGCACCGGTGCAGCTCGAGATCCTGCGCGGCATCCCGGGTCTCGAGCAGGCGCGCATGACGCGCGCCGGCTATGCCATCGAGTACGACTACTATCCGCCCACGCAACTCGACGCCTCGCTGCAGGTCCGGAGTGTGCCGGGGCTGTTCTTCGCGGGGCAGATCAACGGCACCACAGGCTACGAGGAGGCCGCGGGGCAGGGACTCGTGGCCGGCCTGAATGCCGCTGCCCTTTCGCTGGATCTCGCGCCCGTGCACCTCGGCCGCGAGTCGTCGTACATCGGCGTGCTCATTGACGACCTGGTGACGAAGGGCGTGGACGAGCCGTATCGCCTCTTCACGTCGCGCAGCGAGTTCCGGCTGACGGTCCGCCAGGACAATGCGATCGGGCGGCTCGCGCCTGTTGCGCGGGCGCACGCGCTGTACTCGCCAGCCGAAGAGGCGATCGTCAGCGCGCGTCTCGACGCCGAGCGCCGAGCGCGGCGGCTGGCCGACGAGACGTCGATTCGTCCCGAGCAGGCCGCTGCGTTGCTGGAATCGCGCGCAAGTGCGCCGCTGCCGCACGCGATCCGTGTGGCCGAGCTGGCGCGCCGGCAGCATGTCTCGCTGGAGGAGGCGTTCGCGGCGGCGGGTGTGGGCGCGGAGTTGCCCCGCGATGCTGTGGTGAGTGTGGAGCTCGAGCTCAAATACGCCGGCTACTTTGACCGCGAGCGGCAGGCCGCGGACAAGTTGCGGAGAATGGGTGGATTCGCCCTCGATGCCGATCTCCCGTACGAGATCTTCGGATCGCTGTCCATCGAGGCACGCCAGAAGCTCGCGCGGTTGCGTCCGACGTCTCTGGCGCAGGCGGCGAGCGTTCCGGGCGTGAGTCCCTCGGATCTGCAGAATCTGGTGATCGAGATCGAGAAGCGGCGGCGCCTGGCTCGGCCGGTGTAGCCGGGACGGGCGGCGCCGCTGCGTGCCACGCGGGGGGGAACGGGAGCAGGATGTGCAAGGAAGTGGCGCCGCGAACGTCTCATGGACGAATGGCGCGCTCAGTCCGGCGCCGGCATTTAATATCAAACCGACAATTAATAGAACAGGAGGACACATGAGCATTGCTCTTCGGCGCATCATGACAACGGCGGTGGTCGCGGCCGGTCTGTCGTTCACCCCTGCGCTCCGTGCGCAGACCGGGGCGGCAGCGGGGTGGGTGGGAACGCAGATCTCTTCGTCCGGTATGGGCGAGGCCAAGGTCTCTCCGGACCGGGTGGCCATCAACGTCAACGTGCAGACGAGGGCCTCGACGGCGGCGGCGGCGGCGGCGGACAATGCGCGGCGCACGCGTGCGGTGCTCGACGCGCTCATGAAGCTTGGGCTCACGAAGACGGATCTCTCCACGGAGAACTACAACGTGAATCCCGAGATGAGGTACGACAACACCAATGGGGCACCGCCGAAGGTGACGGGATATGTCGTGACGAATTCCGTCCGCGCCGAATCGCGGCGGACGGAGCAGGCGGGCGAGATCATTGACGCGGCGCTCGGCGCAGGCGCGAACATGATCAACAGCCTGTCGTTCTACGCCTCATCCATCGATGCCGCGCGTCGCGAGGCGATCGGCACGGCGGTGGCGAGCGCGAAGGCAGATGCGGAGGCAATGGCGGCGGCGGCGGGCGGATCACTGGGCGTCCTGTTGGAAATGAGTTCTGGCGGCCCCATTTCTCCACCGCATCCGATGTACGAGATGGCGAGGTCGAAGATGGCGATGGCGGCCGATACTCCGATCAATCCAGGGCAGCAGACGGTAAATGCGCAGGTCTCCGCGCGCTGGGCGTTCGTCCCGCGGTGACCATTGCTGAGCTCTCTTGCGCATGTTCCACGTGGAACATGCGCAAGAGAGCTCAGCAGCGTTCACGACTAGCGTCCCCCTGTATTGCAGACCAGGAGCCTGAGACGCAGACCCGTCCGCACGATCAGCGAGCTCAGCAAGGCGCGCATGCGCATACGTCGCCCTGGGCCGCCGGGGAAGGGCCTGCAGCTGAATCGTGCATCGTCCTTGAGCCACCCGCGAAAGGGCTACAACGCCGATCCTTCGCTACGCTTAGTGATCCCAGCCAGGTGCCCATGCTCATACCTCGCCCTGAGTCGCAGATGAAGGGTCTGAGGTGTAGATCCGTTGTTGCAGGTAGCGAGCCCAGCCATGCGCCCAAGCTCATACGTCGCCCTGAGCCGCAGTGAAAATGGCCTGTAGAGTAGATCCGTCGCTGCGGTAAGCGAGCTCAGCAAGGCCCACACGCTCACGTGTCGCCCTGAGCCTCAGTCAGAACGGACTGCAACTGCAGATCCTTCGCTGAGCTCAGGATGATCCCATCGTCTCATCTCCACCACACGCCCACCTGATGACGATCGATGTAAGCGAGCTCATCAGCAGCGTTCCACGTGGAACATGTACTCTACACAGCCCGCCAAGCTAGATTGGGAGAAAGGTCATCCGACACTCTCCTCAAGCCCAGATCTGTGGCTCGCGTCATCGCCATCGCTAACCAGAAGGGTGGGGTCGGCAAGACGACTACCGCCGTCAACCTCGCCGCCAGCCTCGCAGTAGCCGAGCGGCGCACGCTGTTGATCG
>JBBSVF010000017.1:0-20263 GCA_038233745.1 Gemmatimonadales bacterium | reverse complement strand
CTGATGGCGTCCACCTTCGACGGCCTGGTGGAGATCGCGGCGGACGGCGAGGTGAACTATCTGCTGTTCGAACACGGCGTGGCGCACACCGCCTACCTCACGGGGAGCAGCAGTGGCACCCTGGTGGATCGGGTGAGCCGGATATTCGGCCGCGATCGGCGAGCGCTGCACCTGTCCGTGCGCCGCTGGACGGACCCCGATGCCCTGCCGGTGCAGGCGGCCACAGGACTGGTGCAGGCCTATCGCGAGCTCGTGACCTCACTGGTGCTGCGTCTCGTGGCGGAAGGGCGTGAGAGCGCGCCGGCGATCGCGGAGCACGCACGACAGACGTTGCTGCCCTCGTACCCGGCGCTGGAGGGAATCACGCTCACGGGACGCGCCGCGCGCGCCGTGGTGGCCGATGCGGATTCGCTCACGGCGGGCATCGCCGCGCTGGTGAACGAGGTGCTCTGGACCGCTACCGATCAGGAGGGAAGTGGCCCCGAGCTGATGCTGCGCGAGCTCTCGCACGAGCGGCGGCATCTCTTCCAGTCAGCCGGACTGTTCGACCGCCTGTCGTGGAAGCTCAACTGACTGACGGGGCGGCCGGCACGCTCTACGTGGTCAGTACGCCGATCGGGAATCTCGGAGACATCACCCTGCGCGCGATCGAGACGCTGAAGGCGGTGCGCGCGGTGCTTGCCGAAGACACCCGCCATTCGCGTCATCTGCTCGAACGCTACGAGATCGTCACGCCGCTGGTGCCGCATCACGAGCACAACGAGGCTCGCGGCACTGCGCAGGCGCTGGAACGCCTGCGCGCCGGTGACTCGTTGGCGCTGATCTCCGATGCAGGCACTCCGCTGCTCTCCGATCCTGGATCGCGCCTTGTGGCGGCGGTCGTGGCTGTCGGCATCCGCGTGGTGCCCATCCCCGGCGCCTCGGCACTCCTCGCGGCGCTGGTGGGTGCGGGCCTGGCAATGGATCGCTTCACCTACTTCGGCTTTCTGGCGCGCAAGGGAGACGAGCGTCGTTCCGCTGTTCAGGAGATCGCCGCGCTTCTTCACGCGAGTGTGCTGTACGAGGCGCCGCCGCGGCTGTCCGACACACTCGGCGATCTGGCCGCAGCGTGCGGCGCCGAGCGCGAGGCCGTCGTGGCGCGCGAGCTGACAAAGCAGTTCGAGGAGTTCCGGCGCGGAACGCTCGGCCACCTTGCGGCGTACTACCGGGAGCACCCCCCGCGAGGAGAGATCGTGATCGTCGTTGCCGGAGCCGACCCAGCACCCAGCCCGTCCATCGAGGACGCGCGAACCGCCGTGGCGAACTATCGTCAGGACGGGCTCGGCGCGCGCGAGATCGTCTCGCGACTCACCGGCGAGCTCGGCATCACGCGCAACCTCGCGTACAAGCTCGCGCACGAGTGATGCGCGGTCGCGTGCTGCTCTGCGCGCTGGCGGCGTGCCTCACGGTTGGCGCCGCACGGCCACTGCCGCGACTGGGCATCGCGCGGCTGCAGTACGACGGCGGTGGCGACTGGTACGCCAACCCGTCGTCGCTCCCGAATCTGCTGGCCGCCATCCGGGAACGCACGGGAATGCCTGTGGATCGCGTGGAAGGCCGCGTGACACTTGGGGACGACCGGCTCTGGGACTATCCCATGCTGCACATGACGGGGCATGGCAATGTGCACTTCAGCGACGCAGAGGTCGTTCGTCTGCGTGAGTATCTCGCCCGCGGTGGCTTCCTGCATGCCGACGACAATTACGGAATGGACGAAAGTTTTCGACGCGAGATGCGTCGCGTCTTTCCGGATCGTGAGCTGATCGACGTTCCCCTCGTGCATCCCATCTATCACGCGGTGTACGATCTCCCGGGCGGACTGCCGAAGATCCACGAGCACGACGGAAAGCCGGCGCGCGGTCTCGGCATCTTCCTGGGCGATCGGCTCGCGGTGTACTACTCGTTCTCCAGTGATCTCGGGAATGGATGGGAAGACGCCGATACGTATCACGATGCTCCAGCGCTGCATGAAGCCGCGTTGCGCATGGGCGTGAACCTCTTTGCGTACGCGGTCACGAGCCGTCTCACGCCGTGACCCTCCGCGCACGGGTGCAGCGGGAGTGTTCACGCGTGCAGCTCCTCGAGGTTGGGTCGGCTGCGGCCGCAGCGGTCTGTCTTGTCCTCACCGTAACCACGGCCGCATCCATCTGGCTGAGCGACGCACGATGGCTGCGCCTCCCGCGAGCGCTGCCGCTCATGATCTGGGCGCTCGTGGCCGGCGCTGCCGTCGCGCTCGCCGTGGTCGCCCGGCGACGCGTGCGGGATCGCGCCTCGATACGATCCATCGCACGCGCCGCCGAGACGGAGCGCGGCCTCCGGCGAGGCATGGTCGTGGGTGCGCTGGAACTGGACGAATCGCACGCGCTGGAACGTCACGCTGTCGCGCAGGCGCGCGCACAGCTGGTGGACGGCGTGGCGATTGCGCCCGCGCATCGGCGGCGTTCGGTGCGCCGCATGCTCGTCGCGGCCGCCGCGGCGGCGGCATCGATCGCCCTGCTCGCCGCTGCGCGACCACGGTTCCATGACGGCATGGATGCGGTCTTCACGCCGATCTCGGCGTGGAACGGCACGCTGGTGCCCGCGATGCGCTTCCAGGCGATGCCCGCGGAGCTGCTGCGGGGACGCACGCTGTCGGTACAGGTGATGGCACCCGGGCGGCGCGAGCTCATTATCACCTCGCGTGAGACTGGCCGCTCGGAGCGTACAGACCGAGTGGAGGTGCAGAACGGGGAGGCACGGCTGTCACTTGGCCCCATCGCTGGCGCTCTCGAAATCGTGGCCAGCGACGGACGCCGCACGATCAGCACCACCGTGACCGCGGTGGATCGCCCCTTCGTCTCCAGTCCGGCGATCCGCGCGCATTACCCCGCCTACCTGCACCGTGCCGACGAGGAGCTGTCCGCATCGCAGCCGGTACGCGTGCCTCGCGGCGCGACATTGCGATTGATCGGCCGTGCATCGGTTCCGCTTTCACAGGTGCGCCTGCTGGACGGGACGATCATCGCCGCCGATCTCGCGACACGGCTGCACGAGTACGACGGCGTTCTGCGAGCCGATCACGACATGCGCCTGCGATGGGAGGCCATCTCCGCTGATGGCATGCAGGTGGAGACGCCGGAGCTGCTCGTCGTGGACGTCGGGCCGGACAGCGCGCCCGCGGTTTTCATCGACGCACCGGTTCAGGACTCGGTGCTCATCACGAGTGGCGCGGTGGATCTCGCCGTTCGCGCGCTCGACGATCATGGAGTGCGCAGCGTGCGACTCGTGATCGAGCGGCGCGGGAGCCAGCCAGTAGGGCGCGAGCTGCTCGGCGCGCCGTCGGCCACCTGGTCGGGGACAGCGCGTCTCGATGCCTCGACGCTCGCACTCGGCGAAGGCGAGTCGGCCGCGGTTCACGCCGAGGTCCTCGACGATTCGCCCTGGCTGCAGCGGGCGCGCAGTCGCACGGTGATCGTGCGGCGCGCCTCTACCACCGAGCAGCGCCTCGCCGCACGCACCGCGGCGGATTCCGCGGTTGCGCAGGCACAGTCGCTGGCTGCTGCGGAGCGCACGCTCGCGCAGCACACGGATGAGGCGGCGCGGCAGGCCACGCGATCGACGCCGGCAAACGGTGCGTCACCCACGGCAGCTGGTGCGCCGCGCGCCGGTGACATGAGCTACGAGAACGCCGAGCGCGCTCGCGCACTGGCGCAGGAGCAGCAGGCGATGGGCGACCGGGTGGAGCGATTGCGCGATGCCACGTCGGCGCTCGAACGCCAACTCACCGCCGCGGGTGCCATGGACTCCTCGCTGGCTCGGCAACTCGCGGATGCGCAGGCGCTGTTGCGGCAGGCGATGACGCCGCAGCTCGCCGCGCAGATGCAGCGGCTGCAGGGCGCCGCCGGACGTCTTGACGGAGCGCAGTCGCGCGACGCGCTCCGTGACATGGCGCAGCTGCAGCAACGGATGCGACAGCAACTCGAGCAGAGCGCGGAGATGCTCAAGCGCGCTGCCCACGAGGGTGCGATGCAGACGCTGGGTGACGAGGCGCGCGAGGTGGCGCAGTCGCAGCAGACCCTCGCGGACAGCAGTGCCCCGCGTCCGGCGGATGGCGCAGCACAGCAGCGCGCGCTCGGCGATCGCGCCGGTCAGCTCAGGCAGCAGATGGCGGCGCTGCAACAGCGCCTGGCGCGGGACCACGCGGATGCCGGATCCAGCAGGACGGGCGCGGCGAGCGAGCATGCGGGAAAGTCGGAGTCGGCAATGCGGCGCGACGCGGCGAATGGTGCCGCCTCGGAGATGCAGCAGGCGGCGAAAAGCATGGACGACGCACGCGCAGCGCAGGTGAAGGAGTGGAAGCAGGAGTTGACATCGCAGCTGGATCGCTCGGTGCAGGAGATGCTGCAGCTTTCCCGGCAGGAACGCGCGCTCGAGCAGCAGGCACGGAACGGCGGTGCGGGCGCAGATCGCCGTGGTGCGCAGAGCGCCATCCAGCAGGGCCTGGGATCGTCGAGCGAGCGGTTGCAGGGTGAGGGGCGGAAAAGTGCGCTGCTGTCGGCCCGCTCGCAGCGCGCCGTCGCCGAGGCGCGCGCCAAAGTCCAGGAGGCCACGGCGCGCACGAGTCAGACGTCGGCCGGCACGCAGGAGGCATCTGCGCTGGGGGATGCAGCAGATGCACTCACCCGCGCTGCCGCCGCACTCGCCCGCGATCGCGAGCGCGCGAACGCCGCGGGCAGCGCGTCAGGGTTCAGCGAGATGGTGCAGCAACTTCAGGAAATGGCGAAGCAGCAGGGTCAGATTGCCGGCCAGGCGCAGAGTCTGCTGAGTCTTCCCGGCGCTGCAGGCACGCCGGCGGGCCAGTCGCAGGCGCGCTCACTGGCCCGCCAGCAACGACAGGTTGCCGATCAACTTGACGACGTTGGCGAAGCACCCGGCGGGGAGCGCACGGCGCAGCTTGCGCAGGAAGCTCGTCAGCTCGCGGAGGCGTTGGATGCGGGCCGTCTGGATGGTCGCACTCTCGCCCGTCAACAGCAGCTCTTTCGCCGCATGCTCGACGCCGGCCGCTCACTCGAGAAGGAGGAGCGCGAGGACACCGGGCGTCGCGAGGCGGTGAGCGCGCGCGCAGGTGCTGCCTTCACTCCAGCCGGCGGCACGGCAACGGGTCGCGCGGTGAACCGCTTCGATCCACCGACGTGGGCGGAGTTGCGGGGACTCTCGCCCGACGAGCGTCGCGCCATCATGGACTATTTCGCGCGGTTGAATGCGACACCTCGTCCGTAGCGCCGCGCTGCTCCTCTGGAGCGTGGGCGCTTACGCAGGCGCGCAAGAGCCGGATGTACCGGAGGTGCTTCGCGCACTCGAACTGGAGAACACCAGCAACTTCCGTGAGGCCGGCGCGCTGCTGCGATCCATCGTGGTGCGCGCCCCCACGCCCACTGCGGTGCTCGCGTTCGAGCGCGTCTATGCGGAACTCCGCTGGACCGACTCGCTCGTGGCACCGCTCGACACCATTGTGCAGCGATCGCCCCGTGAGCCGGTGTACCGCTCGATCCAATTGCGGACGCTACAGTCGCTCGGGAGGCCGGAGCCGCTGCAGCAGGCTTTCGAGTCGTGGGCGCGCGCGATGCCTCGTGATCCGGGCCCCTATCGTGAATACGCGCGGTTGCTGCTGCAGGCGGGGCGTGCGTCAGCTGCCGACAGCGTGATCGCCCGTGGAGTGGCCGCCACAGGCGATGGACGCGACATGGCGTACGAGACGGCGCAGCTCCGCGCTGCGCGTGGCGAATGGACCGCGAGCGCCACCGCGTGGACACTCGCCCTCGGTGGCGCGCCGCATCTCGCGTCGGCCGCCGCGTATGCCCTGGCGCCTGCGCCGAGCGCAGTGCGTGACTCCCTGCGCGCCACTCTCGGCGCGCCCACCGCACCGCTCGGAGCGCGACAGGCGCTTGCCGAACTCGAGCTGGCATGGGGAAATCCGGACGCGGCGTGGGCATCACTCGCCGGCCTTGCCGCTGACACATCCGCCGCGGCGGCGTGGCAGGAGTTCGGCGAGCGGATGCTGGCGGAAGAGCGCTGGAGTCTCGCTCGGCGCGCGCTCTCCGCGGCCTTCGCTGTTCGGTCCGATCCGCAGCTCGCGGAGGACGCGGCGCAGGCATCGTTGCATGCCGGATCGCCGGCCGAGGTCTTCCGCTTTCTGCCGCTGGAGAGCATGACGTCGCCCACAGCCGCACTTCCACTGCATGTGCAGGCCCTCGGGATGCTGGGCCGCGCCGAGGAGGCAGATCAGCTCGTGCGTCGTTACGATGCGCAACTTGCACCGGCCGCTCGGCGTTCTCTCGCGGAACTCGTGGCGCAGGCATGGGTGCGCCGCGGCGATCTCACGCGTGCGCGTGCAGCGCTGACGGTGGCCGGTGCCGATGCGGATTCGAGCGAGGCGGCAGGGTGGATCGCGCTCTACGAAGGACGGCTTGCTGCGGCGCGCACCTTTCTGCGTGCGTCGCGCGATCCGTCAACACGGCTCGCCCTCGCCCTGTCCGTCATCGCGCGTGTGAAAGGCGATGACGCGCCGCGCATCGGTGAGGCCTTTCGCGCCGAAGCCACCGGCGACACCGCCGAGGCGATTGCCGGGCTGCAGGCCGCCGCAGCAGTGCATCCGGAGGTTGGGGCACCGCTGCTGCTCGAAGCCGCGCGCTGGAGTGGCACCTTCGCGCAACGGCAACCGCTCTGGCAGCGCATCATCGCGGAGTTCGACGAGGCGCCAGAGGCGGCGGAGGCAGAGCTCGAGTGGTCACGAGCACTGCGATCGGCGGGCGACGCGTCTGCCGCGCGCGAACATCTCGAGCATCTCATCCTTACGTGGCCCCAGAGCGCCCTCGTCCCACAGGCGCGGCGTGAGCTCGGTCTCCTGCCTGTAACAGGAGGTGATCAATGAAACGACTGCTCGGCCGCGTGGCCGCAATGCTCCTCGCTGTCGCTGCGCTGAGCGCGCCGCTCCGTGCGCAGCGTTTGCTCGTCCCGATGGACGACGCGCAGTCCAATCACCTGAAGGCGTATGGACTCACCTTCGCCACGATCAAGGGCGGTCTGCCCGCAGAATGGTTGCTGAACTACCGCGGCGGCGCATTTCTGCTCCCGGATGCTCCAGACCTGCGCAAGCGCGCTGCCCTGGACGGTATCGCCGTGGAGCCGATCGGTGATGCGCGGCTTGCAGCGATCCGCGCCGAGGTGTCCACCGGCAACATGGAAGCCGTGCCTCTCGAGAAGGCGCCGCGCATCGCGGTGTACACGCCGCCGGATGCGCAACCATGGGACGACGCCGTCACCCTCGCCCTCAAGTACGCAGGGATCGAGTTTACCCCCGTGTACGACGAGGAGGTGGAGCGCGGCGATCTGGCCCACTTCGACTGGGTGCACCTGCATCACGAGGACTTCACGGGGCAGTTCAACAAGTTCAATCTGGGCTATCGCGACGCCCCCTGGTTTCGAGAGCTGGTGGCAACGAATCTGGCCGTCGCGCGCCGGTTGGGCTACGCAAATGTGCCGGGCCTCAAGAAGGATGTCGCCGAGCGCATTCGCGCCTTCGTGGAGCAGGGGGGATTCCTCTTTGCGATGTGCGGCGCCACGGAGACGCTGGAACTCGCGAT
This sequence comes from Gemmatimonadales bacterium, assembly GCA_038233745.1. Taxonomy (GTDB): domain Bacteria; phylum Gemmatimonadota; class Gemmatimonadetes; order Gemmatimonadales; family Gemmatimonadaceae; genus AG11. The sequence goes on along the minus strand of JBBSVF010000017.1, from coordinate 12,602 downwards.
CGCCGGTCACGACGTGGACATCGCGAACGAGTTCGCGGATGGATCTCCGATGGCTCCGGACGCCGATCGCCGCATGAATTGGCAGCGCTCTCTCGCCTTTCGTGACGCGCATCTGGAGACATCGCCTTTCGTGAACTCGATGAGCGATATCGATGGGCATCAGGTGAACGCGCCGGGGCGACGACAGCCGTTGGGTACCTTCACACTGTTCAACTTTTCGGCCAAGTTCGACCCTGTTCCCAGCATGCTCGTGCAGGATCACCGCAGCGTGATCAGCGACTATTACGGCGTGACCACGAGTTTCACGAAGGTCACGCTGAAGCCAGGCGATATCGTGTTGGCCACGGAAGAGGGAGCACCCTGGGTGAAGTACATTCATGGCGATTACGGCAAGGGAACGTGGACCTACCTTGGTGGCCACGATCCGGAGGATGCTCAGCACGCGGTGGGGAACCCGCCCACTGATCTCGCACTGCATCCGAACAGTCCGGGCTACCGCCTGATTCTCAACAACGTCCTCTTCCCGGCCGCGAAGAAGAAGCCGCTCAAGACCTGACGCGCCAGCCCCTGCTTCGGTGTATCTTCAGGGATGAGTCCGCGCCCCGCGCCCAAGCCTCCAGTCTCTGACCGGCTCGCCCGTGGCGCCGCCGCGGCGATGCGTGCCGCCATCACGATGGCGGGCGGGCGCGAGGTGTGTTTCGTGGTCACCCTCGATGCGGATGGCATCGTCCAGACGGCGCGCGTGGTCGCCCGCGGCGACGTGGGCAGCGTGCTCGCACTGCCGGGCTTCGCGCGCCGCGGCGAGATGCTGCTGCACAATCATCCTTCCGGCCTGTTGGAGCCCTCGGGAGCGGATTACGATGTCGCCGCGCAGCTGCACGACGACGGCATCGGCTTCGGCATCATCGACAACATGGCCGAGCAGCTGTACGTGGTGGTGGAGGTGCCGCGCGCGGCCACGCAGGAACGGCTGAATCCGGCGAGCATCGCCGACGATCTGGGTCCCGACGGCCTCATTGCCGCGCAGCATGGACGCTACGAAGATCGCACGAGCCAGCGCGAGATGGCGGCCGCCATTGCCCGCGTCTACAACACGGGCGGCGTCGCCCTGCTCGAGGCCGGCACTGGTGTCGGCAAGTCGCTCGGCTACCTCGTGCCGGCGCTGCGCTGGGCCGCCGCCAACGGCGAGCGAACCATCGTCTCCACGAACACCATCAACCTGCAGGAACAGCTCGTCTCCAAGGACCTCCCTTTTCTCCAGCGTGCGCTGAGCGATCAGAAGGTGCGTTTCGCGCTGCTCAAGGGCTGGCGTAACTATCTCTGCAAGGCGCGCCTCGAGCAGGCCACCGGAGGCGCCGCGCACCTGTTCGACGACGGCGTGGCGGGCGAAGTGGCCAGCATCGCTGCCTGGGCGCAGCGCACCGCCGACGGATCACTGGCCGATCTGCCCACGCCGCCGCGTGCGGATGTGTGGGACGAGGTGAGCGCGGAGGGCGATCTCTGCACGCGCATGAAGTGTCCGCACTTCGACAGCTGCTTCGTCTTCAAGGCTCGCCGGGCCGCCGCGGAAGCCGATGTCATTGTCGTGAATCACCATCTGCTCCTCGCCGATCTCGCCGTGCGCCGGGCGTCGCAGAATTGGGAAGATGCGGCCGTTCTGCCCGCGTACGGCCGCCTCATCGTGGACGAGGGGCATCACCTGGAGGACGCGGCCGCCACGCACCTTGGAGTGAGTGTCACGCGGCGCGGATTGCAGCGGCTCGTCAACCGCCTGGATCGTCGTGGCAAAGGTCTCCTCCCCACACTCGCGTCACGCCTCGCGTCCAGCGACGACCTCCTGAGCGCCGCGAGCCTCGATCTTGTGCACGCGCGGCTCGCCCCCGCGGTGGATGCGCTTCGCGAGAAGAGCGGGCTGCTCTTCGATCTGCTCGACGCCTACATCGCAGATGCCGGCATGCCCGTGGTGCGCCTGACCGCCGCCTTCGCGACCGACCGGATCTGGGACGCAGGCCTTCGCCTTGCCCTCGAAGACACCACCGGCGAAATCGCACTGCTGCAGGAGGGGCTTCGTCTGGTGCGGGAGCGCATCGAGGGAAGCACGACCCTCGACGAGCAGCTCGCGCCGCTCATGAACGAGATGCGATCCGTTGCCCGGCGCCTGCAGGCCGCAAGCGATGGATTGCGCCGCGCGCTGCTGCCTCCCGCCGACGACGACAGTGTCCGCTGGATGGAGCTGCGCGGACGCGAACGGTCCGTTGCGCTCTCGAGCGTGCCTCTGGACCTCGCGCCGATTCTCCGCGAGGATCTCTTCGGCCGGCTCGATACCGCCGTGGTCACGAGCGCTACACTCACCACGAGTTCCGGCGGCGTCGCCTCCGACAGCGAACGGTTTGCCTTCCTGCGCGCTCGCCTGGGCCTCGACGATCGTGAGCTGCCCACCACCACCGCGATCTTCGCGTCACCATTTGCGTACGAACAGCAGTCGCTGCTCGCCCTTCCCACTGACGTGCCCGCGCCAAACATCGACGCCGATGCGCATCGCGCGGCGGTCACGCGCATCGTTGTCGACCTGGCAGAGGCGGCCGACGGCGGACTCTTCGTGCTGTTTACAAGTCATCGCGAGGTGCGTGCGCTCGCCGCCGAGTTGCGCGCCCGCGGACTCGAGCGCCGCTGGCCCCTGCTCGTGCATGGCGAAGAGGCGCGCGATGCGCTGCTCGCCGGATTCAGCAGCTCGGGCCGAGCCATCCTCCTCGGCACCGCCTCGTTCTGGGAGGGAGTGGATGTTCCCGGCGATGCGCTGCGCGGGCTCGTGATTGCCAAGCTGCCCTTTCGCGTGCCCACCGAGCCCGTGACGGCGGCGCACTGCGAGGCCATCGCCGCACGCGGTGGCGAGCCGTTTACCGAATACATGCTGCCGCATGCGTCGCTCCGGCTCAAGCAGGGCTTTGGCCGCCTGATCAGAACGGGAACCGATCGGGGAGTGGTGGTGATCGCGGACTCGCGTGTCATGACCAAGCGGTACGGTCGCGGGCTCATCGATGCACTGCCGCCTGCGCGTCGAACATCGGGTCCGTGGGCGAAGCTGCTGCCATCCATCCAGCGCTTCTACGCCCGGAGCGAGCACGGGACGGGGTAAAAGTCACTATCTTGCAGTCATGACTCTCTCGCCCTCCAAGATCGTCTGCGTCGGCCGCAACTACGCGGCACACGCCAGGGAACTCGGCAACGACGTGCCCAGCGAACCGCTCATCTTTCTCAAGCCCCCCTCGAGTCTCATCGAGGGCGGAGCATCCATCCGTCTGCCAACGGTGTCGAAGCAGGTGGAGTACGAAGGAGAGATCGGCATCGTCATCGGCACGCAGCTCCGGAGGGCGACGCGAGAGCAGGCGGTCGCGGGCATCCGTGGTCTCGTGGCGGCAAATGACGTGACCGCGCGCGATCTGCAGAAGTCCGATGGGCAATGGACGCGAGCCAAGGGGTTCGACACCTTCTGCGCGGTGGGCCCCATGAGCGCCGCGCCGCAGGACCTGACAGCCCTGGAAGTGGTGACGCGCGTGAATGGCGTGGAGCGGCAGCGGGGCAGGGCGGCGGACATGGTGTTCGACATTCCCGCGATCCTGGTCTACATCTCGGGGGTCATGACACTCGAGCCCGGCGATCTGATTCTCACCGGGACGCCGGATGGGGTAGGGACCCTATCGGGGGGTGACGAGGTAGAAGTAGAGATACCCGGCGTGAGCCGCGTGATGAACCCAGTTTCCGAGGACCGCTAGTGCCCCTGCACGCTGATCGCCTTGCTGCGCTCCCCGACTATCCGCTTGCGAAAATTCCGCAGCGGAAGCGTGATCTCATCGAGCGCGGCGTGGATGTGATCGATCTGGGCGCCGGCGACGCGGATCTCCTGCCGCCCGAGGCGGTGCTGCGGCGCATGGAGGCCGCGGTGCGCGAGCCCTCGCTTCACCGGTACGGATTCGGACTGGGGCATGTGCCCTTTCGCGAGGCCGCCAGCGCGTGGATGTCCCGGCGGTTTGGTGTGCATTTCGATCCCATGACGGAGATCGTGCCGCTGATCGGCAGCAAGGAGGGCATCTCGCACCTGGCCTTCGCGTATCTGGAGCCGGGGCGTGTCGGCATCATTCCGGAGCCTGGCTACAACTCGTACCAGGGCGGTACCCTGCTGGCGAGCGGTGAGCCGTATCGCTACGCGCTGCGTCCGCGCACGGATTTTCTCCTGGAGCTGGACGAGATTCCGGACGACGTGCTGCGCCGCGCGCGGATCCTGTACCTGAACTATCCCAACAACCCCACCGCCGCCATCGCTCCACGCGACTATCTGGAGCGGACGGTGGCACGCTGCCGCGAACTGGACATTCTCCTGGTCTACGACAACGCGTACAGCGAACTGGCCTTCGACGGCTATGTGCCGCCGAGCATCTTCGAGATCGAGGGCGCGCGCGAGGTGGCCATCGAGTTCCACTCGCTGTCCAAGACCTACAACATGACCGGCTGGCGCTGCGGCTGGGCCGTCGCGCGTCCGGAGGTGGCCGGCACGCTGGCCAAGGTCAAGTCGTTTGTGGACACGGGCCAGTTCATGGCCGTTCAGGCGGCCGGTGTCGCCGCGATCGAGAGCTGGGCCGACTTCGTGCCCGGCAACGTCGAGATCTTCCTTGAGCGCCGCGATGCCGCCGTGAACGCCTTCCGCGCGGCCGGCTTCGAGTGTGACGTGCCGCGCGCGACGATGTATCTCTGGATCCCCCTTCCCGAGGGAATGCCTTCGTCTCTCTTTGCCGATCGGCTCATGGACGAGGAAGGTGTGATAGTGATGGCCGGCTCCGCCTTCGGCGCCGGCGGCGAAGGTTTCTTCCGCATTTCGTTCATCACATCACCCGAGCGAATCGCCGACGCGGCGCAGCGTGCTGGACGTGTGTTGCAGTCGCTCATGGCGGGAGCGGCGGCGTGAAGGAGAAGCGCGCTGGCGCAGCCTTCGGCGTGGCACTCGCTGTCCACGTGGTCGGCGCGGTGCTGCTGGCGAACATCGTGTTCCATTACGATTTTTCGTCGCTGCATGCGCCGCGTCCCATCGTCGCGCCACCCGAACGTCTGGTGTACGTGGATCTCACGCCGCGCGGAGGCTCCGGTGCAGTGAGTGACACGGGTGGGGGCCCGGCGCGCCTGGCCACGACGCCATCCACAGGGCTGGTGGCGCCCCTCACGGTGCCCACCGCGATCGCGCCTGCGTCGCCCGCCGCCGGAACCCCCGGGGGCACGGCAACCGGCACAGGCCGAGGCGGAGGCGTGGGCATTGCCACGGGCATCGTGCCCGGCATACCGGATCCGCGTCTTGCCAGCGATCCGCGAGCGTTCTACCCCCTGCCCAAGTCCCACGCGCAGCGCGTGGACAGCGCAGTGCACGCGTCCATCTATGCCTACAACGATTCGGTGGCGCGCGCCGCGGCCAACGCGGGACGCGAGCCGGGCGACTGGACCTTCGAGCGCAACGGCCGGAAGTGGGGAGTGGACGGCAACAAGATCTACCTCGGAAAGTTCGCCATCCCGAGTGCGGTGCTGGCCGCACTGCCCATTCACATTCAGGGCAATCCGGGCGAGGCCCTCACCGACCGCCTGTCCACCACCCGGCGCGGCGATCTGCTGCAGCATGCCTCGTCGCAGCTCCACGACGACGAGTTCAAGTCGGCGGTGAAGCGCATTCGCGAGCGCAAGGATCGTGAACGGCAGGAACGCCTCGGGGGCGATCCCGACAAGTCGGTGACCGCCCCCGAATGACCTTCGTCACGCCGTGCGGCGTGACTCTGGCCGACCCGCTGCTCAGCTGATCGCGTCCACCGCCGGCATGAGAATGCTCGGCGCGGCCTGCTGATCCAGTTCCGCGTCGGGCGCCGCCGTGGAGGGCTGCGCCTCCTGCTCGCAGAATGACCGGAACACTCCACACACCACGCCCAGCACCGCGAAGTCGTCCTTGGTGCTCACTTCGATGGCCCGATCCGCCTCGTTCGCCGGCTCCAGCACGATCGTGGCGCCGCGGTGCGTGAGAGTCTTGATTGTCGCCTCGTCACCCAGGCGGGCTGCCACGATGTCGCCGTCCTTGGCGCGAGGGCTCGGCGTCACCAGCACGTAGTCACCGTCATGGATGCCGCGTCCGATCATGGACTCGCCAGCGATCCGCAGGAAGAACACATCCTCGCTCGGCAGGAAGCGACGGTCCATGGTCATGAACCCCTTCCGATGCTCGGGCAGCAGTGAGGGCTCGCCTGCGTGCACCTTGCCGTAGTAGGGCACCGGCTGGGTGCTGGCCTGCCCACTGTACCCCACGATCCGAACGCCACGGGAGCGCGAGTGATCGCGCTCGATGAAGCCCTTCGCGGACAGCGACCCCAGAAGATCCGACACAGTCTTGGTGGACTTGATTCGGAACTTCTTCGCAATTTCGCGAATGCTGGGCTGATACGTGTTGTCCGCGAGGAAGTCGATCAGGTAGTGGTACACCCGTCGCTCCAGCGGTGTCAGTGGCTCCGTCATGGTGCCTCGCCCGCAACTCTCGAAGGTCCATGTGACCGATGGGGCCGCACGGTGTTCAATCTCTATGCAATCTAAGTCTGGAAACAGATAGTGCAACAAGAAGCGGACTCATGCACCGATACGAGCGACCGCGGCATCGATTCGGGCGAAACTGCGCTCGCGTCCCAGCATTTCCAGGACCTCGAAGATGCCCGGGGAAACGCCGAGGCCCGTGAGGGCCACTCGGAGGGGCTGGAAGATCTTCCCTGCCTTCTTGCCGTACCCAAGTTGCTCGGCCAGCGCCCGGAGCGCCGCTTCCATGGGTGCTGGCTCCCACGCCTCCACCGACGCGAGTGCCTCACGCACACCGCGGAGGATGGACACTGTGGCAGCTCCGTCCTTCCACTGCTTCGCGACGGCGTCGGCGTCGTACTCGATGTCATCCACGAGATACGCTGCGGCCTGCCGAACGATGTCGTCGATCGTGCGCGAGCGGACCTTCAGTAACTCCAGCAGACCCAGGTACCAGTCGCGCCGCGCTTCGATATCGGCGGCGGTCACCAGGCCGGCGGCCACCAGCGCCGGCGTCGCGCGCATGAGCAACTCGCCCGGCGCGATGAGCGAGAGATGCTGGCCGTTCATCCACTCCAGCTTCTTCGTGTCGAAGATCGCCGCCTTCTTCTGCAGGCCATCGGTGTCGAACAGCTCCACCATCCGCTCCAGCGTCATCACCTCGATGTCGTGACCGGGCGACCAGCCCAGCAGCGCCAGGAAGTTGAGCATCGCGCCCGGCAGGATCCCGAGATGCTGATAATCTCCCACCGCCGTGGCGCCGTGCCGCTTGCTGAGCTTCTTGCCATCCATCCCGTGGATCATGGGCAGGTGCGCGAACTGCGGCAGCTCGGCGCCCAGGGCGCGGTAGAGCAGGATCTGCTTGGGGGTGTTGGAGATGTGGTCGTCGCCGCGCATCACCAGGGTGATGCGCATGGCGATGTCGTCGCTCACCACCGCCAGGTTGTAGATCGGCGTGCCATCGGTGCGGAGGACGATGAAGTCCTCGATGTCCTTGTTGGGGAAGGCGATGGTCTCGTGGACCAGGTCGTTCCACTCGGTGGTGCCCTCGGGCACGCGGAAGCGCACGGTGAACGGTTCACCCGCTTCCACACGGCGGGCGACGTCGGCGTCGCCCAGGCGGTCGCAGCGGCGATCGTACCGGAAGCTGTCCTTGCGCGCCTCGGCCTCGGCCCGCCGCTGGGCCAGCTCCTCCTGCGTGCAGAAGCAGCGATACGCTGAGCCATTCGCGAGGAGCCGCTCGGCGTCCTGTCGATGGCGCTCCAGATTGCCGCCCTGAAACACGACCTCCTCGTCGTACACGAGGCCCAGCCACTTCAGGCCGTCGAAGATCGCCTGCGTGCTCTCATCGGTGGAGCGCGCCTTGTCGGTGTCCTCGATGCGGAGCAGGAACTGGCCGCCATGCTTGCGGGCGTAGAGCCAGTTGAAGAGTGCCGTGCGAGCGCCGCCTACGTGGAGAAAGCCCGTGGGGGAGGGAGCGAAGCGGAGACGGGGGACGACGGCGGTCATGCGCGATTCAGGGAGGGTGGAAAACATGAAGGCCCGCCGCGCTGGGCGACGAGCCTTCATGAGCGGAGGAAGAGGGATTCGAACCCTCGATAGAGATTACTCCCTATGCCGGTTTAGCAAACCGGTGCCTTCAGCCTCTCGGCCATCCCTCCAGACAGACGCCGAGCGGTGCACGGCGAATCGTGAATGTAATCGGTGACGGCGCCGTGCGGCAACCAGCGCTGGCACTGCGGAAGAGAGAGGCGGGCAGGGTGGGATTCGAACCCACGGTACCGTTGCCGGTACGCCGGTTTTCAAGACCGGATCATTCAACCGCTCTGACACCTGCCCCAACGGTGCATCATCCTTGAGTGTGCTTCAGTACCATCTTCTCCTGTGATTCGGCTCTCCGGGTGCAACGAGGTTGAAACGTAGCATACCGCGCCGTCGGCGTCTCCACCGGCAAGCGCTCCGGACATCGCCCGCTCTGACTGCGAGCCCATGAATGGCCCTTATCTTGCCGCCTTCGTAACCGATTCTCCCGACGCCGGCGGTCGCCGTTTTCGGGTCAGGTACCAATCGGCTACCACTTCGGAGCGGTGACAGGAATGGCAGACCATCGTGGAGAGATGTCCGAGGCGCTCGTCGTCGCCTCTCCGGACCAACTGATGCAGGCCACGACGCGGCGCGGCTTCGTCCGGATGCTGGGGGCCGGCGGCGCCGTCGTGATGTTGCCAGGGGTCTTCAGCGCGTGCGCCATGACACCGGCCCCGGGTACGAGGGCGGAATCGATGGCCGAGGGCGGCCTCATGTTCGACCTCCGCTCCGACGTGGGCATTTTCCGCCTCGTGCATACTCTCGAGCAGCTGGAGGCGGCGTTCTACACAGCGGTCGTCGCAAACGCCAACTTCAACACCTTCTTCAATGCGCCGGAACGGGAGCTGTTCACCGACCTCCGCGATGTGGAGATCGTGCATCGCGAGTTCCTCCGCACGGCGCTCGGCAGCCAGGCCGTTCCCGACGTTACGAGCTCGATCAACGCGACGACGTTGAACTCGATCCTCGCCAGCCGCGAGGGCATTGTCGGTGCCGCGCGACTGTTCGAGCATCTCGGCGTGGCGGGGCTGAACGGCGCGGGAAAGTATCTGCAGGATGCCCGGAACCTTCTCCTGGCCGGCAAGATCGTGTCGGTGGAGGCACGCCATGCGGCGGCGCTGCGCGACATCGCGCCCCCCGCAGGCGTCAGTGCGGCCACGGCGTTCGCCGGCGATGACATCGTCGATGGTAACGGGATGGACGTGAAGCTCGAGGCCGGCGCAGTGCTCGACCGGGTGGCGGCGTCGAACATCGTGGACAGCGGGACGATCAGCAGCCGGAACATCACGCAGGCGCCCACTGCACGGCAGGGTGTGCCGACCGCGAACTACTTCCCGACCACGCCGTAAGGCCCAGGAGATCCGCTCAATGACACAGTTGAACAAGCCGATACTCGACGGAGTCGATCCGGAACTCATGGGCCGCCTCGTGTCGCGGCGCCAGGCGATCGGCCGTGGCGCGACCATGAGCGCCGCGACGGCTGCGGGCCTTGCAATGGGCTCCGTGCCCGTCATGCTCGCGGCGTTGTCGAAGGATGTCTTCGCGCAAACGCCGTCGGCGATCCTCGACGTGCTGCAGTTCGCGTTCATCCTCGAGAATCTCGAGAACGAATTTTACAAGGCGGTCCTCGGCACGAGCGCGGTAGCCGCTCAGAATGCCGCATTCAACACGGTGCGTGCACAGATTCCCGCCGCGGCGATACCCGTCTTTCAACAGATTCAGAAACATGAGCAGCAGCACACCGACTTCCTGAAGAACACCGCGATCCCCTTGTTCGGGGGCACGGCGCCGTCGATCAGCGCGAACGATTTTGATTTCACGGGTGGCAATGGGAGCGGGAACGGCCCCTTCGCGCAGGCCACCACGCGTCTCGACCATCTCCTGCTCGTTGCGCAGGCGGTGGAGGATACGGGAGTGAGGGCCTACAAGGGACAGGCGGGCCGACTGCTCATCAATGGCGATGACAAGGCGGACGTGGCGCTCGAGAGTGCCCTGCGTATCCATTCGGTGGAAGCACGGCATGCGGCCAAGATCCGCCGCATCCGGCATTCGCTCAATCCGAGCGATCCGTCGCTCTCGACGGCTGGCTACGTGCGCGGGGGCGGCATCGTCGCGGCCGGTGCGGGCAACATCAGCAATCCCCCCGCGGGTGCGGTGGCGGCACTTCGGTTGATCTATGCCGGGGAAGACAACACGGTCCACACGGTCTTCAACGGCTCGGCGGCGGCACAGATCGACGCTGCGACATTGTCCGGCATGGATGTCATCGGGGACGCAACAGCACGGCGGAATGCCGCGATGATGGCCTTCGATGAACCGCTGACGAAGGAACAGGTTGTCTCGATCGTGCGCGACTTCATCAAGGACGATGCGAGGCGCGGCCTGCCGTAGGAAGAGCGCGCGGCACTCCCGGCGCGGGCGCGAGTCGCCTCCTCCAGAATCGCTCGCGGCGGGCAGCGTGGCCGCACAAGTGCTATACTGAGTGTACGCTTTCGCTCGCGTTGGCACGGCGCGGTGCGCGACGCACGATTTCCGCCTTCCTTTACCGCGGGTACCGATGCAACCCTCGGCTCGCTCGTCCACCCCATCAGCCGCGGCCAGTGATCTGGCGCGACGACTGATCGGGCAAGCGGTACCGGAACACGACGCGGACGACGCCCGCGTCGCCGCCGCAGAGCGTCTTTTCGCCGCAATTCTGAGCGGCCTGTCGCGCTGGTTCGGTGCCGACGGGTCGCGCGCGCTCGTGACGCGAGCGCTCGCCACGGCCCGGCGCGACCATCCTGCACTCGCCGAGGTCCGGCTCCCGGCGAGCGGGCCGATGACCGGCTTCGCGTCCGTCGCCTCGATCGGCGGCGCGTCTGCCGTGACCGATGGCCTCGTGACGATGATCGCGGCACTCGCCGACCTCCTTGGCCGACTGATCGGCGACGATCTGGCAATCGGCGTCCTCGAGCAATGCGCGACGTCATCCGCCCGCCTGCCGGACAGTGTCCCCTCTTCGGTGAAGGAGTCATGAACGATTCAAATCCCCCACGCCAGGCTGCCGATCGCACTCCGAGCCCGCCGCGCGTGATCCGGCAGTTGCCCACGGGGGTGCCGGGGCTGGACGCGGTCCTCGGCGGCGGCCTCCCGGAGTTCTCGTTCAACGTGATCGCCGGCAGCCCGGGCACAGGCAAGACGACGCTGGCGCAGCAGATCCTCTTCGCGAATGCCTCGCCGGAGCGTCCCGCGATCTACTTCACAGTGCTCGGCGAGCCGACGGTGAAGATGCTCCGCTACCAGCGGCAGTTCAGCTTCTTCCGGCCCGAACTGATCGGGTCCACTGTGCAGTACCTCAACCTCAGCGAGGAGGTGCTCTCGGGGGACCTCAACGCCGTGCTCGAGCGCATGACGGCCGAGGTGGAGCGGCTGACAGCGGGCATCGTGGTGGTTGACTCCTTCCGTACGATCGCGAGCGGCCTCCGCACAACGGCCACGGACGACGTGCCGATGACGACATCGAGCTCACAGATGTCGCTCGAGCACTTCGTCCAGCGGCTGGCGCTGCATCTCACCTCGTGGGAGGTGACGTCGTTACTGATCGGGGAGTACACCGAGGCGCAGCAGCAAAATCCGCTGTTCACCATCGCCGACGGCATCGTGTGGCTCAACCAGGTGACCGACCGGAACTCGGTGGTGCGCAAGCTCCAGGTGATCAAGGTGCGGGGCCAGGCGCAGATGCCGGGCTTGCACACCTTCCGCATCACGGACGACGGGCTTCAGGTGTTCCCGCGCATCCCCGACCAGCAGTGGGGCCGCCGCGAGAGCAAGCCGCGCGGCGAAGGGCGTCTGTCGACGGGAGTTCCAGGGCTCGACGAATTGATGGGCGGTGGAATTCCCGCTGGCGATGCCGTGATGCTCGCCGGCCCCACCGGCACTGGCAAGTCGACCTTCGGGATGCTCTTCGCCGCGGAAGGGCTACGGAAGGGCGATGCCGTAGTGGTCGCGGCGTTCGAGGAATACCCCGCGGCGTATCTCGAGCGCCTGCGTGCCTTCGACGTCGACCCCGACGCGATGATCGCCGCCGACCGACTGCGCATCACCTACCTCCGCCCGCTCGACCTCTCGGTCGACGAGACGCTGGCGGAGATTCTCGAGAGCGTGCACGACACGAACGCCACACGTGTGGTGATCGATTCGCTCACCGGCCTGGAGATGGCGCTCGCACCGGCCTTCCGGCAGGACTTCCGCGAGTCGCTGTACCGCCTCGTCGGCGCGCTCACGGCCACCGGGACGACGGTATTCATGACGCACGAGGCGGCGACGATGGCGCCCGACCTGAGCTTCACCGGCGAGCGGGTGTCGTTCATCACCGATGATATCCTGGTGCAGCGGTACGTGGAGATCGACGGTGCACTGGAGAAGGTCCTCTCGATCGTGAAAATGCGGCG
>JBBSVF010000016.1:0-20277 GCA_038233745.1 Gemmatimonadales bacterium | reverse complement strand
GGGATCTATGCGTCATCCGTCTATCTCGCCTCGCTCCCCGGCGGCTGGATCGCCGATCGGTGGCTCGGCCTGCGACGCGCGATCTGGTGGGGGGGCGTGCTTATCGCGCTCGGCCACCTCTCCATCGCTCTGTCGCTCGTCTTCGCACAGCACGCCTTCTTCCTTGGCCTTGTCCTCATCGTCATCGGAACGGGACTGCTGAAGCCGAACATCTCGGCACTCGTGGGTGACCTGTATCCGGAAGGCGGTGCCCGGCGCGACGCGGGCTTCTCCATCTTCTACATGGGCATCAACGCCGGCGCGCTCATCGCCCCGATCATCACCGGCACCCTCGGTGAGCGGGTGGGCTGGCACTGGGGCTTCGGCGCCGCCGGTGTCGGCATGGTCATCGGGCTCCTCGTGTTTCGCGCACGGGGTGAGAGCACACTCGGTCCACTGGGCGCCGAGCCGAGCGGCACGCTGCAGCAACAGCAGCGCGTTCGAAGCTTCGCCCTTGGCGGTCTGGCTCTCGTCGCCCTCGTGATCGTGCTCGCGCTCATCGGCATCATCACCATCGATCCGCTCTCCGTCGCGAACGGCATGAAGAACGTGATCCTGGCGATGGCCGTGTTCTACTTCGCCTATCTGTTCTTCTTCGCGGGGCTCAACGGTGACGAGAAGAAGGGTATTGCCGTTGTCCTCGTGCTCTTCTGCTTCTCCGTCGTGTTCTGGTCGGCCTTCGAACAGGCGCCCACGTCGCTCAATCTGTTCGCCCGCGACTTCACGGATCGCCGGTTGTTCGGATGGGAAATGCCCACCACGTGGCTGCAGTCCATCAACTCGCTGTTCGTCATCATCTTCGCGCCAATCCTTGCCGCGCTCTGGGTGTCGCTCGGGAATCGCGGCAAGGACCTCTCCAGCCCAGCCAAGTTCGCGGTGGGACTCGCGATTACCGGCATCGGCTTTCTCATCATGGTCTCGGCATCCAATCGCGTGATCAGCGGCGGCACGGCGACGCGAGTCTCCGTGCTCTGGCTCACCGCCAGCTACTTCTTCCAGAGCATTGGAGAGCTCGCACTGAGCCCCGTGGGCCTGAGCTCCATGACCAAGCTGGCGCCACGCCGGTTCGCCGGCCTCACCATGGGCGCATGGTTCACATCCATCGCGCTCGGTAACCTGATCGCCGGCATCGTCGGCGGACACGTGGATCCGGAGAAGATCGCCGAGATGCCGATGCTCTTCCAGCGCACGGCAACGTCGCTGTTCATTGCATCCGCGGTGCTCTTCGTGCTGGTGGTCCCGATCCGGAACATGATGGCCCGCCGGCAGCGGATTACCTGACGGAGCGCTGCATCTGACGTCGCACGAGATCAGGGCCAGGAGTGACGCGACGACGTGGAGCTCCCGGCCCTGCTTCGTTCAAGGCCAGGCGAAGATCGACGACGGTACCGTTGGCTCTCGCAGTTCCACCACATCCGACGGCTCACGTCGCAGGAAGCCCGTACGATTGGTGTTCGTGAGCGTGAGCGTGAACCGCGCGCCGGCCCCCGCTGTCACGGGCACCGCGAAATCAAGTCGCCAGAAGCGCGCGGACTTCGGTGGTACCGCGGCCAGCAGGCTCACGCCGACAGACCCGAGCACGCCCGTGGTGCTACCGAATGGAACGTCGCCCGCCCAGAGTTTTCCTGCGTCAGCGAACACCGCCATGCCCACGTCGGCGTTGTGGAACGCAGTGCCAAGCACAAAGCGCTGCTCGGCGCGCGCGACCAGTCGCTGGCCACCCGCCAGCGGCGAACGCTGATAGCCGCGCACGCCTCCCTCGCCTGTTCCCAGCACGAGCTGACGCGGGACACGCTGCCGGTACGTGCTGCTGAACTCCAGCGACACTCCGTTCAGGTGTCGCTCGGAGAACTGCAGGTGATGTGTCACGCGCCCGGTCGTGAGAATGCCATCCCACCCCTCCACGCCGAATTCATGACGCGCCTCGCCCTGGATCTGCATCCTGAGTGTCGAATGTGGTGACGAGGCGCCCGCAAAGAGATCGCCGGACACGAAGACGTCGTGATCCCGCGCGCCGAGCGCGTCCACGCTCCGTCCCACCATGGCGCCGACCTGCACACCCGTGGGGACGTCCTGCGTCGCACGAAGGGCATCGAGCCCGACCCGGCGCACAAAAGTGATGGACCGGATGCCGTACAGCAGATTGATGCGCGCGATGCGGTGCGTTTCGTACAGCCCCGGTACACTGCCGGAGTCGCGGAGCGTGCCGTGGTCGGGAACGAGCAAGCGAGCGTTCGTGAACTCGTCATCCCGGGTGACCGAAAGACCCACGAGATTGAGTAGTCCCGGTGGCCCGATGCGGGCGATTCCTCCGACATCCGCGTAGCGGCGGCGCACCTCCACCACAGGATGATCGCCGTTCAACAGCAGCAGCTCGGGGTATCGGTTGGCGAATCCGTACCGCACTCGAAATGCCACCTTCTGCAAGTCGGTGAGAAAGGCGTTGGTGAGATCGGCCCGCATCGACTCGCCCAAGGGCGCTCGCTCCCCCTCGAACAGCGCGGTGAAGGGTCGGCCCAGGAACTGGTGGGCCACCACGCGCCCACCGACCCCATCCCGGAAGCCATCGCCGTCCCGCCAGAATGCGCTCACGAAGATTCCCTGTCCGGCCAGGTTGGCGTTGCCCAGCAGGAAGGAGCTGAGTGGCGGGGCGTGCGCGCGAAGGTTGCCGCCGATCACCAGCGACAGCTCGTCGCTGGTGCGGACTTCCAGATCCACGCCGCCGTCATCGTTACCCAGCGCGTAGATGCTTGCGTCGGCCAGAAACGGCTGCGCACGCAGGATGCGTTCGGACTCGCTGCGCCGGATCTCCGTGCAGACATCGCCGCGATGCACAAGCATATAACGCAGGATCAGCGAGGCTCGCGTGGTCACGTGCAGTGCCCGCGCCACGCGCGCCACCACCGGCACCCGCTGCAGGTTGGCCACGGTGGGGGCTTCGGAGTACACGACGACATCTCCGATCACGCGGCCCTCGCATGAGACGACGGCGCGGCCCGACGGTGCCAGCGCCGCCGCCGGCGGCGACTGTGCTCCCACCGCAACGCAGCGACATGCCGTGAGCGCCATTGCCCACGGCAGACAGCGTGATCGCACGGCCTGCTACTTCCCCATGCGTCGCTTGAGTTCCGCGAGCTGGCGCTCGGCGTCGGCGCTCCGCGCATTGCGAGCATTCGCGCGGCCGAGGGCATCGATCTCGCTCGCCACATCGTCACGGGCACCGAGCATCTCGTCCACGTCACGCCGTGCGGCGGCGTCAATCGATGCGCGGTCGCCGCCCTCTGGTGCCATGCCGGCATTCGCCCGCTTGAGATCGGCGGTCATCGCCGCAACCTCGCGTTCCACGAGATGCAGCTCCGCCTCCTGCGCGGCCAGCTTCTGCCGAAGCACCTCTGCACGCTCGTCGTGTCGCGTTTCGTATTCGCTGGCGATGCGCACCGTCTCCTGATCATCGATGCCAGCAGCCAACCCCTTGCGACGACGCACCGTTTCCAGTTCCCGCTGCTCGGCTTCGAGGCGCTGGCGCGTCGCCGAAATACCCGCCCGCAGGTCGTCGAGCCCCATCCGTGCCTGCACCAACGTCTGGCGCATCGCAACCAATCCGCTGCGTCGCGCCTCCGGCGTCGTTCGGCGATCCATGAGGTGCGCCAGCGATTCCCTGAACCCTTCGAACATTCCCGAATCCGGTGACTGGAGAGACGTGCGCTGGTCGCACAGGCGGCGCGCTGATAGGATACCGGAGTCACGCTTCCTCCCGCAAGCAATCACCATGGCTCACCTTCCTGCAGTCGCAGTCTCCGGAACCACCAGCGTCATGGCCGGCGTCATGAGGCTCAGGGCAAACGTCGCCTACACCGATGCGCTCGTGCAGGCGGGACTTCGGCCGTATGTGCTTCCAGTCCTTCCCCCGGAGCAGGCGGACGCGATGCTCGAGGGCATGGATGGACTGCTGCTCACCGGTGGTGAGGACGTGGACCCGGCGTTGTACGGCGCCACGGCGCACTCGCGTCTCGGACCCGTGCATCGCGCGCGCGACGAGTTCGAGTGCGCCCTGGTGCTCGCCGCCCAGCGACGACGCTTGCCCACATTCGCGATCTGTCGTGGGCTGCAGATCGCCAATGTCGCGCTGGGCGGCACCCTGGTGCAGGATCTGCCCTCGGAGCGTCCGTCCGGCCTGAACCACGACCCCGACGGTGCGCGAGCGGCGCGCTCCCACACGGTGTCCATCGACGCAGGCTCGCGACTCGCGGCCGCCAGCGGTGCCGGCAGCATCTCGGTGAATTCGCTGCATCACCAGGCGGTGGACCGGCCTGCGGCCGCGCTGCATGTCACCGCACGCAGCAATGACGGTGTGGTGGAGGGCGCGGAAACGCGGGACGACTGGTGGATGCTGGGTATCCAGTGGCATCCGGAAGAACTCACGGCGACCCCCGAATCATGGGACCGGGCGCTGTTCACCGCGTTCGGACAGGCAGTGCGAGAGCGTCGGCGCGGCAGCGGAGCGGTGGCGAACCCCTGAGCGCCCCGGCGGGTACGTCTCACACGGCTGGTTTGCGACCTGAGCCGCGCATCCGATAGCTTACGGATCTCATCGCAAGGCACCCAAGGACGACGTGCTGTACTTCTGCATACCCGCCTACAACGAAGCCTCCACTGTCGGATTGCTGCTCTGGCGCCTGCGCAAGGTGTTCCAGGAGCAGCCGCGCGAGTACGAGGTGCTGGTGTACGACGACGACAGCAGCGACGCCACGCGCGAGGTGCTGGAGCCATATGCCCGCGTGATGCCCCTTACCGTGCTGGGCGGCACACATCTGGGGTACGGCGGCGCTGTCGATGCGCTGTGTCGCGAGGCCTCGCGCCGCACGCGATATCCCCGTCGCGATGCCGTGGTGCTCATGCAGGCCGATTTCACCGATCAGCCAGAACACGTTCCCGAGCTCGTTCGACTGTTCGACGGGGGCGCTGACCTGGTGGTCGCCGAGCGTCCCGCAGCGGCCGTCGCCACCCCGGCGCCGGTTCGCACCCTCCGGCGGTTTGCGCCGTGGATCGTGAAGCCGTGGATCAGTGTGCCCGGCGTTCGCGATCCGTTCGGCTCGCTCCGCCTGGTGCGGGTGAGCGTGTTGCGCGACCTGATCAAGGTGCAGGGAAACGAGCCCCTCGCGCAGGGCGCGGGTTGGGCAACGAATGTCGATTTCCTGCTGCGCACCGCGCCGCACGCCCGGCGTGTGGAGACCGTCGAGCTGGCGCCGCGCTACGACGTTCGTGATCGGGAGACCCGGGTGCGGGCATGGTCCGACGCGGTGTCGCTCTTCCAGTTCGCGCGCGGCGCTCGAGGTCGCACGGTCGGGAGCGCGCGCGCGTGATCCGCCGGCTCGCAGCCTCGCTCGCGATGGCTGTGGTCCTGGCCCTCCCTGCCACCGCACAGGGGGATCGCCTCGCCGTTCCCTTTGCCGTGGGCGAGCGCCTGGAGTACGACGTGCGCTTCGGAAAGCTGAAAGTCGGCTCGGGATTCATGGAGGTCGCCGGAGTGCAGACCATCCGCGGACACGACACCTGGCACACCATCTTCGGCATCCGGGGCGGCACCTTCTTCTACCGCGTCGATGACCGCAACGAGAGCTGGTTCGACACGCGGACAGGCAACTCGCTCCGGTTCATTCAGGACCTGAACGAAGGTCGCCGCGACGTGCAGCGCGTCTTCGACATCTACCCGGAACGCCGCACCTTCATCGAGCAGGGGGAGGCCGAAGCGCCGAGCGTGAGCGATCCACTCGACGACGGATCGTTCCTGTACTTCCTGCGCACCATTCCGCTGGTGGTGGGACAGAGCTACAGCTTCAATCGCTACTTCCGCCCCGATCGCAATCCGGTCACCATCCGCGTGCTGCGCAAGGAGCGCGTGAGTGTGCCCGCTGGTGACTTCGACGCGATCGTCGTGCAGCCGGTCATCAATACCAAGGGCGTCTTCTCGGAAAACGGCCGCGCCGAAGTCTGGCTCTCGGATGATTCGCGACGCATGATGCTCCAGCTCAAGTCCGGACTGTCATTCGGATCCATCAACCTGTACCTGCGCAACATCATCCCGGGCCGCACCACCACCGGCGGCCGCGCGCCATGAGACATCGTCCCGGCGAGGCTGATCTGTCACGTGTGCGCACGGTGCCTGTGGGTGTGAGGCCGAACAAGGTCGAGGCCAGTGACTTCGCGCGTCCACCGGGTGCTGATCGGTCACTGAAGGCGTTCCTCGCCTCGCTGCCGAATGTCCTCGTCGCCCGCGACTTCCTCGCCGTGGTCGCCGCCATCGCCGAGGCCGCGCGACGCAAGCGCGGGGTCATCGCCATGCTGGGCGGACATGTCGTGAAGACCGGCGTGGCGCCCGTGCTCATTGAACTCATGCGGCGCGGCATCGTCACGCACGTCGCCATGAACGGCTCAGCGGCGATTCACGATTACGAAGTGGCGCGCTTCGGCGCGACGTCCGAAGACGTCGCCGCGGGACTTCGCGATGGCACCTTCGGGATGGCCGATGAGACCGGCGTCGGAATGAATGCGGCGTTCGAGACCGGTATGCGCGAACACCTCGGCATGGGCGAAGCACTGGGTCGCGCTCTGCTCGAAGCGTCCGATCTTGTCAATCCGGAGCTGTCGCTGCTGCGGAGCGCGTACGAGATGGAGATTCCACTCACCGTGCACGCAGCGCTCGGCGCGGAAATCATACATCAGCATCCCGCGGCAAACGGCGCGGCGATCGGCGACACCAGCCATCGGGACTTCCGGAGGCTCGCGCATTCCATCGCCAGCCTCGACGACGGGGGTGTCGCGCTCAATCTCGGGAGTGCCGTGATCATGCCCGAGGTATTCCTGAAGGCCCTCACGATTGCCCGCAATCTCGGAGCGGGGCTGCCGCAGCGCTTCACCACGGTGGACCTGGACATGCAGCGACACTACCGGCCGCGCATGAATGTGGTGAAGCGCCCGACGTTGGACAATGGCCGAGGCTACGAGATTACCGGCCACCACGAGATCATGGTGCCCCTGCTGGCGTGGGCCGTGATCTCGGCGGTGGAGGAGCTCTGAAACCGTGCCCGCGGCTGGGACACTCAGCACGCGGACACGGGACCAGTCGCGCTAGTAGCGCGGGCTCGAGAACTTGTCGCGGAGCCGTCGCGCCGTGTCCGGACTGAAGACGCGGACCACGAGGTACAGTCCTCCGCCGATCAGCAGTACCTTGAGCGCAAGGCCGAACAGCAGGCCGAAGAGGCCGAGGCCAAGAAAAACGATGCCGAAGAGCAGCTTGAGCAGGAAGAGGCCAGCGAGGGCGAACAGGCCGATTCCAAAGATGGTGCGCAGCATAGGAGGGCTCCCGTACAGGTCTGAGTGCCATACGCAGCTCGCCCTGGCGGAGTTTCACCTGAGTGTCGCCCTGAGCGCAGCGAAAGGCCTGCACCACTGCCATTGAGCACGCGCCCCGCGGACGTGGTGATCGTCGGAGGTGGGATCGTGGGCCTCACGACGGCGCTCGCGGCGGCGGACGCAGGCCTCACGGTGATCGTCCTGGACGTCCCTCGCCCAGGCGCTGCCTCGCGTGCGGCCGCCGGGATGCTCGCACCCTCGGTCGAAGGACTGCCCGCGGCGGTCCTCCCGGCAGCACTCCAGGCGCGGGATTTCTACCCATCGTTTCTGGCTGCGCTTTGCGAGCGTACCGGTCTTTCGGTGCCGCTCGATCGCCGGGGAATCATCCAGGTGGCCACCTGCGCCGCGGAGCTGGAGTCACTTGGC
This sequence comes from Gemmatimonadales bacterium, assembly GCA_038233745.1. GTDB lineage: Bacteria > Gemmatimonadota > Gemmatimonadetes > Gemmatimonadales > Gemmatimonadaceae > AG11. The sequence goes on along the minus strand of JBBSVF010000016.1, from coordinate 12,459 downwards.
ACGCCGCATTCACCCGCCGCCCTGGCGCTCGATAGCCGCGAGCTGGGCACGCTCGAACCCGAGCTCGCGCATCACGCCGGTGGATTCCTGCACCCGAATGACGGCTCCGTGGACAACGTGACCCTCATGGATGCATTGGATCTGGCGGTGGAGCGCCACGGACGAGTACGGAGAGAGCGGATGGAAGTCGTCGCCATCCACCCGGGCACTGGCACTGTGACGTCGGCCGATGGATCCACCGTCATAGGCGGCTCTCTGGTGATTGCGAGTGGAGCCTGGATGGATATTGCAGGAGTCGCACGTCGCCCAGCGGTGGAACCGGTCAGGGGCCAACTCCTGAAAGTCGCGGCCGCGCCGGTCTCGCACGTGATCTACGGTGCAGGCGGATACCTGGTGCCCCGCGGGCGGGAAACGCTTGTCGGGGCCACGAGTGAGCGCGCTGGGTTCCACGTCGACATCTCGGCCGATGGCCGGAACGCTCTGCTCCGCATTGGGGGCACACTGATTCCCCTCCTCGCCACGAGCCCGGTGACGTCGCACTGGGCAGGACTGCGACCCGTCTCGCCCGATGGACTTCCCACTGTCGCTCGCGCCCCGGGTGCTGAGCGATGCCTATGGTCGGTGGGATATTCCAGAAACGGGATCCTCTTCGCTCCCTGGGTGGCCGCGCAGGTCGCCCGTGCCCTGCGGGGTGGTGAGTGGCCGGCCGAACTCGCTCCATTTGCATTGAGGTCGGCAGCAGCGTCAAAATAGTAACCTTCTAGCGCGGACCAAGGCGGTTTCAACACTTACCCCTTCTCGGCCGTCACTGTATTGTTGGATCACAGTCAACGTACCGACTCACGGATCCCTTCCCGGTCGTCATGGGCGAAGCAATTTATCAGATCATGGGCCGCCATCAGGCGCCCGCGCTCCCCGAGCGAAAGCCCTCCTGGCTCAAGGTGAGGGCGCCCGGCGGTCCGAACTATCTCCGCCTCAAGCAGCTTATGGCGGACATGGATCTCAACACCGTGTGCGCCGAGGCGCACTGCCCGAATGTGGGCGAGTGCTGGGAGCATGGTACCGCCACCTTCATGATTCTTGGCAATGTCTGCACGCGAAACTGCGCGTACTGCGCGGTCGCTCACGGACGTCCTCCAAAGTACGATCCCACCGAGCCGGAGCGCGTTGCCGATGCGGCGGCGGTGATGAACCTGCAGCACGTCGTGCTCACATCCGTGGACCGCGACGACCTGCCGGATTTCGGCGCCTGGGCATTCGCCGAGAGCATCCGGCAGATCAAGCTCCGCAATCCGTCGACATCGGTGGAGGTGCTCGTCCCGGACTTCCAGGGGCGCGAGGAGTCCATCCGCACCGTGCTCGAGGCGGAGCCGGACATCTACAATCACAACACCGAGACCGTGCCGCGGCTGTACAAGAAGTGCCGGCCCGGTGGGCGCTACCAGCGCGTGATGGGCATCTTCACCGCCGCGAAGCGTCTCGCCCCGCACATTCCCACCAAAACGGGCATGATCCTCGGCATGGGTGAGACGAACGAGGAAGTGGTGGAAGTCATGAAGGATCTCCGTGATGTCGACGTCGATATCCTCACCCTCGGGCAGTATCTCCGCCCGTCGGATAGCCATGTGGCCCTCGACCGGTACGTCACTCCCGAGGACTTTCGGCGCTTCTACGAGATCGGCATGGAGCTGGGCTTTCGCCATGTGGAGAGCGGTCCGCTGGTCCGCTCGAGCTATCACGCCTGGGAGCAGGTGCAGGCCGCAGGCGTCTAACGTCATCCAGAGCGCAGCGAAGGATCCGCAGTTCACACGAAACCGTCTGTCATCCTGAGCGAAGCGAAGGATCTGCAGTTCACACCGACCGACCCGCACCTCACCCCTCGAATGGCCAAGAAAAAGTCCGAACCCGAAACACGGAAGCCAGATCCCGCGCTCGACATGGAGCTGCTGCATTCCATGCTGTTGCAGCGCCGGTTCGAGGAGCGAGTCGCCGAGGCGTATGCGCTGGGCAAGATCGGCGGATTCTGTCACTTGTACATCGGGCAGGAGGCCGTCAGCACCGGCGCGCTGAGCATGCTGCGTCCCGATGACTATGTGATCACCACGTACCGCGATCACGGGCAGGCGCTCGCGCGGGGCATCACCGCACGCGCGATCATGGCCGAGCTGTTCGGGCGACAGGATGGCAGCGCGCGGGGCAAGGGCGGCTCCATGCACATCTTCGACGCGAACACGAACTTCCTGGGCGGTCACGGCATCGTGGGCGGCCACGTGCCACTCGCGACGGGTGTGGGGTTCGCCATCAAGTACCGCGGTGGCGACCAGTGCATTATCTGCTTCATGGGCGAGAGCGTGGTGAACACCGGCGCCTTCCACGAGGCGCTGAACATGGCGGCGCTCTGGAAGCTGCCGTGCGTGTACATCATCGAGAACAACCGCTACGGCATGGGCACGTCACTGGAGCGTGCCTCGGCCATTCACGACATCTACGAGCGCGGCGCCGCGTACAACATGTCGCGGCAGCAGTGCGACGGGCAGGATGTGTTCGCGGTGCGCAAGGCTGTCGGCGAAGCGGTGGCGCGGGCGCGCAAGGAGCAGCAGCCCACGTTGCTGGAAGTCCGCACCTACCGCTTCATGGGGCACTCGATGTCCGACGCGGTGAGCGGCACCTACCGCTCCAAGGCCGAGCTCGAGGAGTACATGAAGCGCGATCCCATCTCGCTGTTGCGCGCGAGCATGGAGCAACAGGGTGAGCTCTCCGAGGAGCAGCTCCGCAAGATGGACGAGGACATCAAGGCCGTCGTGCAGGATGCCTGGGACTTCGCGGACGCGAGCCCGGAGCTGCCGCTCGAGGCGCTGTACGAGGATGTGCTCGTGGACACGACCACCTGAGACGACGATGCCGATCATGACCTACCGCGACGCCCTCGGCGCCGCGATCCGTGAAGAGATGCAGCGCGACGACCGCGTCTTCCTGATGGGCGAGGAAGTCGGTGTGTACAATGGCGCGTACAAGGTGTCCAAGGGCTTCCTGCAGGAGTTCGGCGAAATGCGCGTCGTCGATACGCCGATTACCGAACTTGGCTTCGCTGGAGTCGGCGTGGGCGCAGCGATGGTGGGTCTGCGTCCCGTGATCGAGTTCATGACCTGGAATTTCGCGCTGCTGGCGCTGGACCAGGTGGTGAATGCGGCAGCCAAGATGCTCTACATGTCCGGTGGCCAGTTCAACATTCCCATCGTCTTCCGCGGCCCCAACGGTGCCGCGCTGCAACTCTCGGCGCAGCATTCGCAGGCATGGGAATCGTGGCTCGCCCACATTCCGGGGCTCAAGGTGATCGCGCCCGGCACGCCGTACGATGCCAAGGGATTGCTCAAGAGCGCGATCCGCGACGACAATCCGGTGTGCTTTCTGGAGGGCGAGATGCTCTACAACACCAAGGGTGAAGTGCCCGATGAGGACTACACGATTCCGATTGGCAAGGCGGACCTGAAGCGTGAAGGCGATCACTGCTCCATCATCACGCACGGCAAGATGGTGCTCGTGGCCATGCAGGCAGCGGATCAGCTCGCGAAGGAAGGCATCCGGCTCGACGTCGTGGATCTGCGCACCATCCGGCCCATGGATGTCGAGGCGATCACCACGTCGGTGAAGAAGACCAACCGCGCGGTGGTGCTCGAGGAGGGCTGGGAGGTCTGCGGGGTGGGCGCGCAGGTGGTGGATTACATCCAGCGCGATTGCTTCGATCATCTCGATGCACCGGTGATCCGCGTGCATCAGGCCGACGTTCCGATGCCGTACGCCAAGAGCCTGGAGAAGGCGGCGAAGCCCGACCTGCCGAAGACGATCGCGGCAGTTCGCAAAGTCATGTATCTCGACTGAAGAGCGACGACAAAATGGCAACCAAGGTCTTCATGGAAGCGCTGTCCCCCACGATGGAAGAGGGGAAGCTCGTCAAGTGGCTCAAGAACGAAGGCGACGTCGTCACGACCGGTGAGCCGCTCGGTGAAGTCGAGACGGACAAGGCAATCATGGAGCTCGTCGCGCGTGGCGACGGCGTACTCCGCAAGCGACTGGTGGGCGAGGGCGAGGCAGTGCCAGTCGGCACACTCGTGGGCGTGATCGCTGCGGCCGACGAGAATATCGATGCACTGGTGGCAGGCGCTGATGCACCGAAGCCCGCCGAGGCGACTGCAGCGGCAGCGGCAGCGCCTGCTCCTGCTCCCGCTCCCGCTCCCGCTCCCGAAACGCAGCCGCAGGAACAGCAGGTCGGTGGAGGGTCTCCTCCTGCCGCCGTCGATTCATCACGTACCCCCGGGTCGGATGCGCACGCAGGCGCCAGCAATACCCAGGCAGCGGCAGCGCCAGCGCCGGCGTCCGCCAGCGCCGGTCCCGTTCGGTCATCACCCCTTGCTCGCCGGCTGGCGAGCGAGCAGGGTCTCGATCTGGCGCGCATGCAGGGCTCCGGGCCGAACGGCCGTATCATCAAGCGGGATATCGAAGAGGCAGCGCGAAATGGCGGTGCCGCAACTGCGGCTGTTCCCGACGCGGCTGGCGCAGCGCCGGCACAGCGCGGCGCCGACGCTCAGGGCGACTTCACTGACGTCCCCCTCACGACGATTCGCAAGATCATTGCGAAGCGGCTTGGTGAATCGATCGGGCCCATTCCCACCTTCTACCTCACCGCGGAACTCGACCTCACTCGCGTGATGGAGATGCGCGGCGCCATGGCGGACCTGGGCGACGAGTACAAGGTGAGTGTGAACGACGTGCTGCTCAAGGCAATCGCCGCAGCGCTGGCCAAGCATCCCGAGGTGAACGCACACTGGGGTGGCGATCACATCCGCTATCACAATCGCGTGCACCTCGGCATGGCGGTCGCCACGGACGACGGCCTCATTGTCCCCGTGATCTGGGACGCCGACCGCAAGGGGATGGCGCAGATCTCACGCGAAGCGAAGGAGCTCGCCAAGCGTGCACGTGAGCGCAAACTGAAGCCGGAGGAGTTCACCGGCTCCACCTTTTCGGTGAGCAACCTGGGGATGTTCGGCATCGACCAGTTCACGGCAATCATCAATCCGCCTGAAGCGGCGATCCTCGCGATTGGCGCCGGCGAGGACAAGGTAGTGGCGGTAAACGGAGAGCCCGTGGTGCGCAAGCGCGTGCGCGTCACGATGAGCTGTGACCATCGCATCATCGACGGCGCCGTGGGCGCGAAGTTTCTCCAGACGCTGCGCCGCCTCGTCGAGAATCCGCTGATGCTGGTGTACTGATGGTCGAAGTCGGCGGCACTGGTGCCGCTCCTGTTGCACCGTCGTTGCGGCGGGAGATCGGGAGAGGTGTCGCCGGCACCACCGTCACGCGCACCTGCGAGAACTGCGGTGTGGGTCCCGTCGACGAGTTCTGCGCCCACTGCGGACAGAAACACATCACCGAGCACGATCTCACGACGCGCGGATTTCTCCGCGAGTCGTTCCACGAGATCACCAGCTTCGATGGCCGCCTCTGGCGCACCCTCTGGATGCTCGTCCGGCATCCGGGACTGCTCACGCGCGAGTACTTCGACGGACGCGGCGGCCGCTATATGAAGCCGCTCAATCTGTTCGTGCTGCTCAATCTGGTGTTTTTCGTCATTCAGCCGCATACCGGACTGCTCCGATACGATCTCGCCAACTACATCGACTTCGACGGCGACGTGGCGGCAGCCCGTCGCGATCTGGTGAACGTGAAGCGGGTGGATCTGGCGGCCGAGACCCCGTCGGCTGGCCAGGTGGCCCGGGTGGAGTCGATGGACGTCTTCCGCGTGCGGTTCGATGATGAATTGCGCGACCAGAAGAAGAGCTTCTTCATCGTCAGCATCCCCTTGCTCGGGCTGGCCCTGCTGGTGCTTTACGCCGGTCAGCAGCGGCGATATTCGGAGCATCTCGTCTTCAGTCTTCATACATACGCCTTCTTCCTGCTGTTCGCAGGCGTGGCGATTACTCCCGCCTTCGTGGCCGTGTTCACGGTGTTGCAGTCATTCGGGGTGTCGACATCATGGCTGAACACGGTGATGGGCAGTGAGCCCGCACTCATCCTCGTGCTCTTTTCCGTCATGACGCCCTACATCTACGTGGGTCTTCGCCGGATGTACGGCGGCGGGCGCATCGCCGCGCTCGCTCGTTCCGTTGTACTTTTCCTGGTGCTCCAGTTGCTGATCATCGCGTATCACGACGTGCTCTTTCGCACCACCCTGTTCTCCCTGTAACCCGCACCCGTTCCGCGTCAAACCATGGCTTCTTTCGATGTGATCTTCCTCGGCGGCGGCCCCGCCGGTTATGTGGGCGCCATCCGCTGCGCCCAGCTCGGACTCAGCGTGGCCGTCGTGGAGCGCGAGGGCCTGGGCGGCACCTGCGTGCTCTGGGGCTGCATTCCCGCCAAGGCGCTGCTGGAGTCGGCGTCCTACGGTGAGAAGATGAAAAAGGCACCGGAATTCGGCGTCACCCCGAACGATGTAAAACTCGATTTCAACGTCGCCATGCAGCGCTCGCGCGCGGTCAGCAGCCAGAACTCCAAGGGTGTCGAGTTTCTCTTCAAGAAGCACAAGATCACCTGGATCCGGGGCACAGGGACGCTGACATCCGCCAAGGGCGTGAGCGTGAAGACCGCAGACGGCAAGGAAGAGAAGCACGACGCCAGGAAGGCGGTCGTGGTGTCCACCGGCTCTCGTGTGAAGGGACTCCCGCAGATCGGCCTGGAGCTCAACAAGAAGACGGTGATCTCGAGCGACGAAGCCCTGGTGCTCGAGAAGGCCCCGAAGTCGATCGTCATCGTCGGTGCCGGTGCGGTGGGCTGCGAGTTCGCCGACGTCTTCGCTGCCTTCGGCTCGCACGTCACCCTGGTGGAGGTGCTGCCCAACATTCTTCCTGTGGAAGACACCGACTGCAGCAAGGAAGTGGAGAAGTCCTTCCGCAAGCGGAAGATCGATGTGCTCACCGGCGCGAAGATCTCGGGGGTGAAGGTCGGCAAGGACAGTGTGAGCATGTCCGTGGAGTCCGGCGGCGCGAAGAAGGATCTCAAGGCCGACATGGTGCTCGTCGCCGCGGGCCGCGCTCCCAACGTCGAGAAAGTGGGCCTCGAGGCGCTCAAGGTGAAGATGACTGATCGCGGCTTCGTGAAGATCAGCGAGCACATGGAGACGAGCGTGAAAGGCCTCTACGCCATCGGCGATGTGGCTGGTCCACCGATGCTTGCGCACAAGGGCGAGCGCGAGGGGATGATCGTGGCCGAGGTGATCGCGGGCAAGCATCCGCATCTCATCGACTACAGCAACGTGCCCGGCGCTACCTACTGTCATCCGGAAGTCGCGTCGGTGGGGCTCACCGAGCAGGCCTGCAAGGAGCAGAAGCTGGACTACAAGGTCGGGAAGTTCGCCTTCGCCAACAACGGGCGCGCTCGCACCTCGGGCGAGACGGAAGGTTTCGTCAAGCTCATCAGTGGTGCGAAGTACGGTGAGATTCTCGGTGCGCACATCGTTGGCGCACACGCCACCGAGATGATTCACGAACTCGTCCTCGCGCGCACGAACGAGTACACGGTGGAAGAGGTGGAACTTGCCATTCACGCGCACCCCACCCTCAGTGAGGCGATCGCCGAGGCAGCGCTCGATTGCATGGGACGGATGATTCACGCCTGACGGGCGCGCGTCATTCACAGCACGATGTCCGATCTGCTCGTCTGCACGCTGGGCACCATGCCGTACGCCGAGGCACTGGAGCTCCAGCGTGCAGTCGCGCGAGCCCGAATCAGCGGCGCACTCCCGAATGACATCCTGCTGCTCGTGGAGCATCCAAGTGTCATCACCCTCGGGCGCTCGTTCAAGCAGGCGAATCTGCTGGCGTCTCCCGAGTTCTTGCAGGCTCGCGGCGTGGAGCTGTACGAGGTAGAACGAGGTGGCGACGTCACCTTTCACGGCCCCGGCCAGCTCGTCGGCTATCCGATCATCGATCTCAAGGCTCACCGACAGGATCTTCACTGGTTCCTGCGCCAGGTGGAACAGGCGCTGATCGACGCCGTTGCCGCCGTCGATGTTGTCGGAGAACGCAGGGCGGGACAGACGGGGGTATGGGTGGCCGGCCGCAAGCTCGCGTCCATCGGTGTGCACGCGCGCGACTGGGTCACCTGGCATGGTTTCGCGCTGAACGTGGCCACGGACCTCTCGATGTTCGAGCTGATGGTGCCGTGTGGGATCGCCGCGGTGGAAATGACGTCGGTGGCCCGCGAACTGGCTCGCGATGAACAAGGCATCGATGTGCCGGCGCTCGACGCTGAGATGCGCGCGGCCGTCGCGACGAGCGTTGCATCGGTGTTCGGTCTCCGGGAGCAGTCCTTCCCGGTCAGCCAACTACGGACACTCCTGGCTGGACTCCCGTCGGCCTGAGTTCGTTCTGCGTCGCCCAGACCCGATCGCTTCGGCTCACCTTCGGGCATTTCGCTATATTGGCGGACTATGGCCGATGAGCCGCGCCTGTATCGCCCCCGCCCTCGCGACGTTCCCGTTTCCGACACGAGCCGCATCACCGGATCGCTCAATGCCGATCAGGCGCGCGCGGCCACCTTCGGCGATTCACCGCTCCTCGTCATTGCGGGCGCGGGCACCGGCAAGACGCGAACGCTCATCCATCGGGTGGCGGCGCTCATCGAGCGGGGCGTGCCTCCGGAGCGAATCCTCCTGCTCACCTTCACGCGTCGCGCCGCCGCCGAGATGCTCTCGCGCGCCGAGCGCCTGGTGGGCCCTGCTGGCTCACGTGTGCAAGGGGGCACTTTTCACTCCGTAGGCCACCGCCTGCTGCGCCAGTATGGCACCGCCGCGGGACTGCCGGCGGACTTCACCATCATGGACCAGGGCGACGCACAGGATCTCATGCAGCTCGCGCGCGCCGCACTCGGTGCAGGCAAGGGACAGAAGCGCTTTCCGAAGAAGGAGACGCTGCACTGGTTGTATTCACGCCATGTGAACACGGAACTGCCCCTCGACGAACTGCTGCATCGCGACGTGCCCCAGTTCCTGGAGTTCGAAGGGCAGATTCTCTCCATCTTCGCGGACTACACCGTGCGGAAGCAGGAGCGCAATCTCGTGGACTACGATGACCTGCTCCTGTTCTGGGCAACGATGCTGGAGGCCTCGCCCACGCTGCAGACGCAGATTGCCGGGATGTACGACCATCTGCTCGTGGACGAGTACCAGGACACCAACCTCCTGCAGGCGCGCATCCTCCGCGGCATGGCCGCCGCGCATCGCCGGCTCACGGTGGTGGGCGACGATGCGCAGAGCATCTACGCCTTCCGTGGCGCCCACTTCCGGAACATCCTGGATTTTCCGCGGCAGTATCCGGGTGCCACGATGGTCACCCTTGCCCAGAACTATCGCTCCACGCAACCCATCCTGGATCTCTCGAACATCGTGATCTCGCGTGCGGAGGAGCGATTCACGAAAGAGCTCGTTACGGACCGCGTCGGCGGCGAGAAGCCCTGGCTCGTCACGGCCAGGGACGAGGCGCAGCAGACGCGATTCGTCGTCGACCGCGTTCTCCAGCTGCACGAGACCGGCGTGCCGCTGCACGAGATGGCGGTGCTCTTCCGCGCCGGCTACATGTCGGCCGACCTGGAGATCGAGCTGGCCAACCGCAACATTCCCTTCGAGAAATGGGGCGGGCTCAAATTCCTCGAAGCGGCGCATGTGAAGGACGTGCTCGCCTTCCTGCGCGTGAGCGAGAATCCCCGCGACGAAGTGAGCTGGTATCGCATCCTCATGCTCATGCCCGGTATCGGTGATACCACCGCGCGCGCGCTGATGGAGTCGATGCAGGAGCGGGCCTGGGATCCCGACGCCTTCACGCATCTCATCGCACCTCCTCGTGCCCGCGAAGCCCATCGCTCCCTCGCGGCCCTGTTGCGACAGATGCGTGCTGTTTCCCCACGCGATGGCGACGCAGGCGGCGCAAAGGTGGCCAGCGACATCGCCTCCGTGCGCACCATCTACGACGGCATTCTCCGCGAGAAGTACGATCGCCCCGAGGCGCGGCTCGCCGATCTCGATCAACTTCGCACCATCGCCGCCGGATACCCGTCACGTACCGCATTTCTCGCGGCCCTCGCACTCGACCCCCCGTCCAGCACGCAGGATCTCGCGGGAGGCTCGGACTCGGAGACGGACTCGCTCGTGCTGTCCACAGTGCACAGCGCCAAGGGCAAGGAGTGGAAGGCTGTCTTTGTGATCTGGGCTGTCGACGGCTGGTTCCCGGCCTCGCGCGCCATCGAGGATCCCGACGAACTGGAAGAAGAACGACGCCTCATGTACGTGGCACTCACGCGCGCAAAGGACGAGCTCGCGGTGATCTATCCCATGCAGGCGTACGGGTCACGCCGCGGGGCCGACTACTCCTTCGATCAGCTCTCGCGCTTCCTCGATCGCGGAGTGCGCGAAACCATGCAGCGTGTGGTGGTGGAAGAGCCGGGCGACGTTCCCGCCGTCGAACCGACCACGGGGCCCGCGCTGGATCTCCGAGCGATCATGCGCGGCCGCTTCGGCCGGTGAGTGAACGCGATCGCACTGCAGATCCTTCGGCTGAGCTCAGGATGACCGGGTCCCTGTCGCCCTGAGCCGCAGGCGAAGGGCCTGCAGTGGCGTTCCTCAGCCTCAGGGCGACGCAGCCCCTGTCGCGCCAAGCGCGCGCACCGCGGCGAACGGATCATCGGCATTCGATTTCGCTGCGGCGATCACATCAACCACCGCGCGGCGAAGATCTCCCCCGTCGCGCTGCAACACCGCATCGAAGGCATCCAGGTCGGTGAGATACACCCGGCGCGACAGCAGCACCGCGTTGTCCAGCCGGATGCGCTCCACCGATCGGATACTGATCGTGCGCAACTGCGGCCCGAGCTCGTGCACCATGCGCGTTCGCGCCTCCGCAAAGATCGAATCGCGGAGCGTGATGCGCGCGGAGACCGAGGCGGCATCGTCGCCGGGATGCGCCTGGAATGTGGAGTCCACGGTCGCATACAGCGTCGCCCAGAAGCGGCCGAGCACGCGCTCATCCCGCCAGCGGGCAATGGTTTCTTCCGCGGCGGCCTCCTGCCCCCGGGAGCGAAAGAATCGCTCCGCGCCCCGCGCGCCCACGAAGTTGGCGAAGCTCTCGTTGAACACCGCACCACCGCGCGCGTAGAACGTGTTGTGCGTCAACTCGTGGATCACTGTATTCGCGAGCGACAGCGAGTCGCTGCGCAACGTGCTGGGAACGAGCGGGTCGTTGAAGTACCCGAGCGTGGAGAACGCGGAGGCGGGCCCCATCCGCGCATCGAAACCACGGGCGACCAGTGACTCCATCTCGCGTCGCGCTGCCGCGAAGTCGAAGAACCCCTTGTACGGCACGCGCCCCACGATCGGGAACCACCATGTGTACCGCTTGAGCTGGTCGCGGTAGGCGCCGGACACCACCAGCACGAGAGTATCCCGGTGGATGTCCGAGTACGTGGTGAACGACTCGGAAGTCTCGAGCCCCAGGCTGTCACGGGCGAACAATCGGGCATCGGTCACGAGCCGGAGCTTTCGACGGGTGAGCGAGTCCACCGTGGGATCGTTCACCAGCCGCGCGATCGGCTTGCGCGCCGCCAGGATCTTTCCCTCCTCCCAACCCGCCCGCGCGAGGTACCGACCAAGGGGTGTCGCGACCAGGAACAGCACCAGGAGCAACACCAGAATCGCCGCGCCCACGAGGACTCGGCGACCCCAGTTAAGTCTTTTAGTTGCAGCAACTTGCACGGTTCATGCGGATGCGGCGGACCTTTGACGCGGGGGTGTCCCGTCGCTATTGTTTGAAAGATGTCCTTCGTGCACCTTCACTGCCACTCGGAGTACTCACTCCTTGATGGCGCCAACCGAATCGATGACCTGATTGCCCGTGCGCTCGAGTTCGAGCAGCCGGCACTGGCCATCACGGACCATGGCAACCTCCACGCGGCGTGGGAGTTCCAGGAAAAGGCACGAAAGGCGGGGCTCAAGCCGATCATCGGGATGGAGGCGTACGTCGCCCCCGGCGACCGCCGCACGCGCGGTCGCCCCACCCCGGGCGCGAAGCCGTACTACCATCTGGTGCTCCTGGCGCGCGACCTGACGGGCTACAAGAACCTCATCAAGCTCTCCTCGCTCGCCTACACGGAGGGGTTCTACTCCAAGCCTCGCGTCGATCGCGAGCTGCTGGCCCGTTACAGCGAGGGCCTGATCGTGAGCTCGGCCTGCCTGGCCGGCGAAATCGCGACCAACTTCGCCGCTGGTAACGAGCAGGGTGCGCGCGAGGCCGCCGAGTGGTATGCGAATGTCTTCAAGGACCGCTACTATCTGGAAGTGCAGGCGCACGACTCGGAAGGACAGTCGCGCCTGAACGAGCAGATCTTCGGCTTGTCAACGGATCTGGGGCTGCCCGT
>JBBSVF010000015.1:0-20579 GCA_038233745.1 Gemmatimonadales bacterium | reverse complement strand
CTGTTCCACGCTGGAACAGGTGCACGCGTGGGCGCGCGACGTGGAACAGCGGTTGCGCGCCAAGCTCGACTTCGCGATCGACGGCGCAGTCGTGAAGGTGAACAGTCTGAAGTTGCAGGACGAACTCGGGGTGGTGGGCGGCCGCGAGCCGCGCTGGGCCATCGCTCGCAAATTCGCGCCGGACATCGCGGAGACGGTGCTTCGCGACATCCAGGTGAATGTGGGGCGCACCGGTTCGCTGAATCCGTTTGCGGTGCTGGAACCCGTCGAGATCGGCGGTACCACGGTGCAGCTTGCGACACTTCACAACTTCGATCTCGTGATCGCGAAGGATCTCCGCGTGGGCGACGTGGTGCAGGTGAAGCGTGCGGGCGACGTGATTCCGCAGGTGATCGGCCCCGTGCCGGAGCGGCGTGATCCTGCGAACATGCCGGCAGTGGTAGAGGCGCCGACCGTGTGCCCGAGCTGCGGTACCCCGGTGCAACGTGACGAGGAGGAGGTGGCGATCTACTGCCCCAACGTCGCCTGCCCCGCGCGCCAGCTCGAGGCACTCGTGCATTTCGCGTCGCGTGGTGCCCTCGATATCCGTGGGCTCTCGTACGCGCGCATCGAGCAGCTCATTGCGGCGGGATTCGTTCACGATGTGGCCGACCTCTACGACCTCTCGGCTGAGCAGCTCACGTCGCTCGATCGGTTCGCGCAGAAGTCGGCCGAGGCACTGATCGAGGCGATCGGGGCGTCGAAAACGCAGCCGTTGTCGCGCCTGCTCTTCGGTCTGGGCATCCGTCATGTGGGACAGACGGCAGCGCAACTGCTCGCGCGGCAGTTCGGCTCGCTGGGGGGCGTCCGCGCGGCGACACTCGCCGACATTGTGGCATTGCGCGGCATTGGCGATACCATCGCTGACGCGGTGATCGCCTTTACGGGGGACGCGTCCGCCCGGTCGCTCATGGATCGTCTGGACGAGCGGGGCGTGGCCACGAGCGAGCCTGTATCCGCTCCCGTGGGCGGCGCATTCGCGGGGATGACGTTCGTGGTCACCGGGACGCTGCCGTCGCTCTCGCGCGCCGAGGCCACGGCGCTCATCGAGTCGCAGGGAGGACGCGTGACCAGTGGCGTGTCGAAGGCGACGACGGCTGTGGTGGTGGGCGAGGAAGCGGGCAGCAAGCTGGAAAAGGCGCGGACGCTCGGTGTGGACATCATCGACGAGGACGAATTGCGCCGGCGCGCCGACGCATCACCCACTGGCGCTGGCGACGGCGTCGGGAAAGACTTGTGAGATGACACTGGACCTCATGCAGGGCGGGATGCTCGCTCTCTCCCGCGACACACTCACCGCCCTGCGCTCAGCGCTTATCCGCGACGCGGGCCACGGCGCCGCCGCGTGGCTCCAGGAAGCCGGCTATGCCGGGGGTGGTGCCGTACACGACAGCTTTGCGCGCTGGCTTGCCTCCCGGGGCGACACCGCTCCCGAAGCGCTGGGCATGGAGAACTTCCAGCGTCAGGCGAGCGCGTTCTTTCGGGAAGCCGGCTGGGGAACCCTCGCGCTGGGATCGCTCGGCGACGGCGTTGCCGTCCTCGACTCGGAAGACTGGGGCGAAGCCACGCCCGACATGCCGCTTGAGTATCCCGGCTGCCACCTCTCGTCGGGGCTCTTCGCGGATTTCTTCGGCCGCGTGGCGGAAGCGCCGCTGGCCGTGATGGAAGTAGAGTGCCGATCAGCGGGGGCAGATCGGTGCCGGTTCCTCCTGGGCAGCCCGGAGATGCTGCAACGCGTCTACGAGGGTATGGCGGCCGGCCAGCACTACGCGGAGGCGGTGAACGCTCCCGCAGGCTGAACGGGCGACGGCATCAGCGTTCGCGCGATTCCCGATAGAGCGGATTCGGTACCATCTCTCCCTGAAACAGCACCTCGCGGTCCCATGGGAGCACAATTTCGCTCTCGGTGGCGAGGGCGTGAAAATCCGGCTCGAACGAGCCGGTGCGGAACGCAACGGCAGACCGGACCTCGGCAGCTCCGCCGTTGACGATGGCGCTCACCGCAAGGCGCATGGTGGCCCCGGAGTCACAGGTCTCGTCCACCACCAGCACGCGTCGTCCGCGGACTGCCGACGGAACATCGCCGAAGATCTCGGGCGACTCGCGCGCGGTCTCCGACTGGTAGCGGCGGCTCACGAGGATGGAGTGGAACTCGCGATCCAGGATGGCGGCGATCACCGCACCGGGTACGACACCCGCGGTGGCGATGCCGACGATGATCTCCGGGTCGTAGCCGCGCACCACTTTGAGCGCGAGTGCACGAGAGAGTTCACCGAACATCGGCCACTCGACCTCGAAGACTCCCTTGGCCTGTTCTCTGGCAGTTCGGCGTGGGGACATGCGTTTCCTGTGGAGGGGGGACCGCGCCCGAGAGGCGAGATCTTTCCCATTGCACTAGCATGGACCGTGCGAGAGGGAGCAGATCGCCGTTGCTCCCTCATACGACAAGGAATTATGTTTGGCCGGACGGTCCCCCGCCTGCCGCTGTCGCGGCGCCGTACCTCCTCAGACCCCGTCAGACCCGCATGTCCTGGTTGAGCCGCCTCCTCGGCGGCAAGTCGGACAGCCGCATCAAGCCTCAGCGTCTCGATTATCTCACCGAGGCGCTGGCCCTGGAACGCCAGGGCGATCTGGACGCGGCACTGACTTCGTATCGCCTCGCAATCCGCGATCATCCGAACGACCCGCGAATTCTCCAGAACATGGCGATCGCGTTTTCGCGCACGGGCAGGATGGAGGAGGCGATCCGGGCCTACCGTCGCGCGCTGGAGCTGGATCCACAGCTGTCCGGGGCTCATTACGGGCTCGCTTTCCTGCATCTCAAGCGCGGCGATTCCATCGAGGCGGCCAATCACCTGCAGGCGTTCCTGGATGCCGCCCCCACGGGAGCGGATGCAGATCGCTGGGTTCGGCACGCGCGGCTGACGCTCGACAATCTGCGCAACGGCGATGATCACCAGGAGCCGGTGGACGAAGCGCCATGACGGCGCCGGTGCTTTCGGTGGTGAGTCAGAAGGGTGGCGTGGGGAAGACGACCACCGCGATCAACCTGGCGGCAGTGCTCGCGCGGCGCGGCGTGAAGACGCTCCTGATCGACGTGGATCCCCAAGGCGCGGTGCGCCACGGGCTCGGCCTGGGCGCCGACGTCTCCGCGGGACTGGCCGATGTGCTGGCGGGCACTCATGAACTCGCCGACGCCGTGCAGCCCACGGCACTGCCCTGGCTGCGCGTGCTCCTCGCGGGGAGCGTGACTGACTCCGCGGATCATGGCGACTATCAGGACGCGGTAGCCACCTCTCCCCGGCTTGACACGTTGCTGGAGCGAGCCCGCAGCCGTGGGTACCTCGTGATCGTCGACACGCCTCCGGGGCTGGGCGCCGTGACCCGCCGGATGCTGGCGTGCAGCCAGCATGTGCTGGTGCCACTGCAGGCAGAGCCGCTCGCCCTGCAGACTACCTCGCAGATCCTGCGCGCCATCCGTGAGGCGTCGGTGAACAATCCGGCGCTCGTGCTGGACGGGCTGCTGCTGACGATGACTGATGCGCGAAGCGAGGTATCGCGGCGTGTGGCCGATTACGTGAAGTCCCAGCTGCCGGCAGAGTTGCTGCTGGACGTGGAGATTCCGCGAACCGAGGCCGCGACCGATGCCTTCGCGGCGGGACAACCAGTGGTGCTTCGCGCTCCCGAGGATCCGGCGGCGGTCGCGTACGGGAGACTGGCCGACCTTCTGCAGGCGCGCCTGCGATGATGCCGCGCCGGCCGATCGCCTGGGCTCTGGTGTGTCTCGTCATGGGCTGCGGCGAGGTGCCGACGCTGCCACTCGGCATCGCCTATGTCTCGCCTGTGCTGTCGCCTGCTCCAGCCGTCGTGGCCGGCGACACCCTGCGCGACAGCACGGGGCGGGCCGCGCCGCTTCAGGTCCTGGCCTACGACCGCGACAATCAACTGGTGTCGGTCACGCCCGCGACCTTCGTGATCACATCCTTTCCGGTGCGGGCGACCATCACCCCTGCTGGCTACCTGATTGCCGCCGATACGATCACGTCGCTCCAGCTCGTGGGACGCATCGGTGATCGGCTCCAGACCACGCCCTTCTCTCTCCCCGTCGTGGCGCAGCCAGACTCCCTGCTGCTCACGTCGAGCAACGACACGCTCACCGCGGCGCCTGCATTCTCCACGCCGATCACAGTCACCGTGCGCGGCAGCTATCGTGGGGCGCGCATCACGGTACCGGGCGTGATCGTGCGCTACAGGATCGCCAGCGTCGACGGCCGCGCGAACACGGATACCCTCACGCGCATCGTGGATGATGCGTCGGGCAATGCGTACGCTCGCGATACCACGAACTCCAGTGGAACGGCGGCACGACGCGTCCTCCTCTCGACAGCTGGGGCACGCGCGGTCGTCGTGGAGATCTCGGCCAGCAACTTTCGCGGAGTCCCCCTGGGGAACAGTCCCCTGGCAGTGACGATCCCTGTGCGATAGCGGTCCCGCTCCGCCGGTTTCTCTGGCGCAGTGCGACACCGCGCTCCTAACTTCGCGACGACAACTTCCGGGGCCTCCTGCGCCCCTTCAACTGCCGGAGGACGCGATGATCACGACTGGTGGCCCACGCAACAGCCAGCCCGGAACCCTGGCGTCCCTGTTTCTCGATGCGGTCGAGAAGCACGACAAACCCGATGCCCTCCAATTCAAGGTGGGCGGCGTCTACCAACTCATCTCCAGCCGCGCAGTGGCTGAGCGCGTGCGGCGGTGCGCCCTGGGGCTCCGGAGCGTCGGGGTAAAGGCCGGCGATCGCGTGGGGATTCTCAGCGAGAACCGGCCCGAGTGGGCCATCGCGGACTATGCCTGCGTCACATCTGCGATTGCGGACGTGCCGCTCTATCCCAATCTCCCTGCGGAGCAGGCAGCCTATATCCTGCGCGACGCGGGAGCGGTGGTGCTCTTCGTGAGTGACGAGGAGCAAGCAGCCAAGATTGCCAGCGTGCGCGCTGAGCTGCCGGCGCTGCGAACCGTCGTCACCTTCGCCGTACGTCGCCACGCGGGGGCCGATCACACGCTCGCCGAGCTGGAGGCCATGGGTGCGCAGGACGACTCGGCGGAGGCTCGTGCGCGCTACGAGCGCGATGCGCGCGCGGCGAAACCCGATGACATGGCCACGATCATCTACACGTCAGGAACGACGGGAGCGCCCAAGGGCGTAATCCTGACGCATGACAATCTGTTTTCGAACGTGATGGCGTCGGCCGCACAGATTCCCTTCTCCGACGATGACATCGGGCTGAGTTTTCTTCCGCTGTCGCACATCTTCGAACGGATGGCCGGCCACTACCTGATGTTCCATGTCGGCTGTTCCATCGCGTACGCCGAGAGCATCGACACGGTGCCGATCGACATGCAGACGGTGCGGCCCACGCTGGTGCTGTCGGTGCCGCGCCTGTACGAGAAGATGTATGCCCGAGTTCTGGAGAATGCCTTGGCCGGTGGCGCCGTGAAGCAGCGGATCTTTCACTGGGCGCGGCGGGTGGCGGAGCGCTGGGCAGATGTGCGGCTGTCGGGGGGAACGCCGGCGGGGCTTCTGGCACTTCAGTACCGAATCGCGCAGAAGCTGGTGTTCTCCAAGCTGCAGGCGCGCACCGGGGGGCGGCTCCGGTACTTCGTGTCCGGCGGTGCTCCGCTGGCGGACGAGATCAACAAGTTCTTCTTCGCCGCCGGGCTGGAGATACTCGAGGGCTACGGACTCACGGAAACGTCTCCCGTGATCTCGGTGAACACGCCCGCGGCCTTCCGCATCGGCACCGTGGGGAAGCCGATGCCGGGTGTGGAAGTGACAGTGGCAGCGGACGGCGAACTGCTCACGCGTGGACCGCACGTGATGAAGGGGTACTACAACAAGCCCGAGGCCACCGCGGAAGTGATCGATGGCGATGGCTGGTTCCACACGGGCGACGTTGGGGTGGTGCGCGATGGCTTCGTGATGATCACCGATCGCAAGAAGGACCTGATCGTGACGAGTGGCGGCAAGAACATCGCGCCGCAGCCCATCGAGAGTCTCATCAAGACCAACAAATACGTGAGTCAGGCCGTGGTGATCGGTGACAAGCGGAAGTTCCCGGTGGTGCTCGTGGTGCCCAATTGGGAGCAGCTCGAGAAGTACGCGAAATTCAAGAACATCATCTGGACCGACCGGGCGCAGCTGCTCACCATGCCTACCATCCACGCGAAGATGGACAAGGAGGTACTGGGACAGCTCGAGGGGCTCGCGCGTTATGAGACACCAAAGAAGGTAGCGCTGCTCGAACACGATTTCTCCATTGAGCGCGGCGAGCTTACACCCACGCTCAAGGTAAAGCGCCGTGTAATAGACAAGACATACCGGGCCACCATTGACGCCCTGTATGCCGACGAACACGACAGCCCGATGGCCGGCTGAGCCTCAGCGTCCTCGCCTCACGTGCAGGGTCACGGGTGCCGAGGGCCGGCTCTCCACCTCGGCCACCCAGTCCCGCTCATCACGCGCGAGTTCGCGCACGCCGGCAGGCACCGCTTGACCCACGGGAGCCACGATGCGCCCGCCGGCGCGTGTGCAGTGCACCGCGCTTGCGAGCGCTCCTGGCGTCGCGACGGCGGCGGCGCGTGCCGCACCCGCCGCAAGAGGCATCGCGTCGCCGGCAAGGATCAGCGACAGCCCCGGCATGGCCACCAGCGCTGGGGGTGGGTTCACGCAGATGATGGGCATCTCCACCAATGCGCCCAGCGCGGCGGCGACGCGCGCACGGGATCCTTCGAGCAGCGCGAATCCGTTGGTGCCCTCCAGAACCAGGCCCAGCAGCGCAGCCAGGCGCATGGGATCTTCAGGCGCGACGCCCGCGCCGCTGTCCTGACGCGGGGCGCCGGCATCCAGGCGGAGGTCCGAGATGCCGCGCCGCACGGGAAACTGTGCACCGCACACATGGCAGCCCAGGGTTCCCTCCAGGACATGCCGCGCCTCCATCCGCTCGGCGGCCATCACCAACCAGCTCTCCTCGTGAGGATTCGGGCAGCGCAGGCTGTCCACCAGCTCGATGAACATCAGCTCCTGGACAACCGGAGTTCGTCGATCGTGAGCGCGGCAGGGGCCGTCACCGCGAAGAGGACCGCAGCAGCGACACTCTCCGCATCGAGCATCGAAGCCCGCGGAGTAAAGCCTGGCGTGTTGTCCGGATCCACGGGATCCCACAGCGCGGTGTCCACAGGACCCGGCGAGACGAGCGACATGCGGACGCCGGTGCCTCGCGTCTCCGCCCGCAAGACCTCGTGCAGCGCCCGCAGTCCATGCTTGGCGGCGGCATAGGCCGCGTTCCCCGGAAACACGCTTCGGTCAGCGATGGAGCCAATCGTCACGATCGTGCCGCAACCGCGCGCGAGCATGTTCGGCAGAATGGTGCGCACCACGGCAAAGGGTGCCGTCAGGTTCACGTCCAGCAGCTCCGCGAATTGCGCAACGCTGGTGTCCACGGCATGGGCGATCAGGAAGGCGCCCGCGTTGTTGACGACGATGTCCGGAGTGGCGCCGAGCGTCTGCACCGCCGCGCGGATGGCGCTGTCGAGCGACTCGCGATCGCGCACGTCCGCCGTGGCGACGACCGGATCGTTGGCCAGCGTGCGAGCGAGCGCCGACAGGGCCGACTCGGTGCGGGCCAGCAGCACCACGCGCGCACCCGCGCCATCGAGTGCGCGTGCGACGGCGGCTCCAATGCCACGCGACGCACCGGTGACCAGCGCGGTCTGCCCTCTCAGTGCCCCGGACGTCACCGGGAGGTGTAGGCCAGCTGCAGGAACTCCGCGCGCGTCTTGGCGTCGTCGCGGAAGCAGCCGCGCAGCGCGGAGGTGATCGTGCGCGAGTTCTGCTTTTCCACTCCGCGCATCATCATGCACATGTGGTAGGCCTCGATCACCACGCCCACGCCATGCGGCTCGAGCACCTCCTCGATGGCCCTGGCCACCTGGTCCGTGAGCCGCTCCTGCACCTGCAGGCGCCGCGCGAACATCTCCACCACCCGCGGCACCTTGGACAGCCCCACGATGCGCCGGTTGGGGATGTAGGCGATGTGCGCCTTGCCGAAGAAGGGCAGCAGATGGTGTTCGCAGAGCGAGAACAACTCGATGTCCCGCACCATCACCATGTTCTCGTGCTCTTCCTCGAACAGTGCGTCGCCCACTACGTCGTGCAGCTCCATCTCGTAGCCGCGCGTGAGAAAGCCCATGGCCTTCGCGGCGCGCTCGGGAGTCTTGATCAAGCCCTCCCGATCAGGATCCTCGCCCAGCATCGCAAGCTGCTCCCGTACCAGGCGCGCGTAGGCGTCCGTCGCCTCTCCGCCCAGCTGCAGTGGCGACGCGGCCTGCGATCCCCGTGATTCAATCACCTGTATATTCGACATAGTTGTTCGCGGTCTCCCAGAGGACGAGTCGCACGAGGGCGGCCGGCGCGATCACCGGCTGCAACTGTTGCCAGATCCCCACGATGATGTTCTCGCTCGTCGGGTTCACTCCATTCATGAACGCGACATCCACGTTGAAGTTCCGGTGATCCATCAGATCCACCGCATGGTCTTCCACCACGCCGCGCAGTACGCCCAGGTCCATCACATAGCCGGTGACCGGATCGATCTCCCCGCGAACGGACACGTCCAGAATGTAGTTGTGCCCGTGCCAATTCGGGTTGTTGCACTTCCCGAAGAGCCGGACATTCTCATCTGGTGAGAGCGTCGGGTTGTGAACGCGATGCGCGGCATTGAACATGAGCCGGCGCGTGACGGTTACCTGAGGCATCGGATCAGAAGTCGGGAGGAAAAAAGCGCGGGCTCCGCAACGAGTATTGCGGAGCCCGCACAAACTGGAACGGAGAGGGTTTTTTGAAGCCCGGTCGTAAAAATGAGGCTCTCACCACACCTTCCGGCTTCCCCCGCACTGAGGGCATGCCGTGAGTATAGATTGTCGAACCTGCTCGAAGGACTTATCGGCTCAAAAACGTGACTCTCCGTCCCGTGCATGCCGGCAACACTTCGATGCCGCAATCTAGAGGCCGCTCACCGCGCGGTCAATTCACCGGAGGACCCGATGGACGTGGGAATCGTCGCTTCAGTCGTGATGCTGGTGGTGTGGGCGATCGTCGCGCTCGTGCTGCAGGGCCCGGGCTGGATCCATTTGCTGCTCACCGCGGGCGTCTCGCTGCTGATTTACAGGATCGTGATGCGCGGAAGTTCCCTCACCACGCCCCCATCGGCACCAAAGTAGGCAGGCACCGTCGTTCAGATCTCCCAGTTCGAGAGCACCACGCCACCGCCAGACGGCGCCGGCTCCGGGTGGCTTGCCAGTGACATCCGGAGATCGCTCCAGCGCACCCGGCCTCCCATGGCGATGAGCTGGCGGTAGAGCGGGGTGTATTCGCCCTGCACACGGATCGCCACGCGCCGCGTGCCGCTTCGCCGAGCCAGGTCGCGGAGGCCTTCCACGAGTGACGGCACGTCCGCATCGTCGCGCAGCACCAGCTTCAGCACGCGGAGTTCCTCCCGCGACCGACCCTCCACCAGTGCAGCGGTGTGACAGAGCGCGAAGCCCGCAAGTGTGTCGCGCGCGTTCACCAGCACCGTCTCGCCCAGCGCCAGCGACTCGGTGAGCTCGATCTCCCGGGTATAGTCGTATCCCGCCCTCATCGACTGCAGCAGCGCGCGCGCCGCGTCCAACTGGTCGCACCGGTCACGCGAGGAGAGATGCGACAGCAGTGCGGCAGGCGCGCCGTGGCTCTCCGCATCGAGCGTGACCGTAAGCGTGAGCCGTCCTGGATCGAACCCCAGCACGGAATAGAATCCGATATTGTCCAGCGTGCGCGGCATCGTCTCCAGTCCGATCACCGACGCGTGGCGCGCGCGCAGCCAGTCGATGCCGTACCGGACGACGTCGCCGCCCACGCCGCGCCCCTGATGGTCCGTGCGCAGCGCGAGCGGACCCATCCAGCCTTCGGTGCCGGAACGATGAATCATGTTGAACGCTGCGATATCTCCGCGTGCGTCGCGCCAGACCAGCGCGCCGTCGTCCGCGTCCTCGATAGCGTAGCGCCACACCTGCGGATTGAGGTGCGGCACCCGCACCCCCACCATCCCATCGCGGCGGTAGCGTTCGGTGAAGGCATCGCTGAAAACAGTGTTCAGCTGCGCGATCTCATCCAGCGCGACGCGATACGGACCAGTGAGTGAGGCAGGCTGTCGCCAGCTACGGATGCTGGCCATCACTCTACCCCCACCGCCGCCAGGAGCGCTCGATCCTCCTCGTCCCCGAGCTCTGCCTGCGTCACCACGGACGTTCCGGTCTCCTCGTCGTACCGCACGTTGATCACGCGATCGAGGCCCTCACGCACCTGCTCGATGTGCGTGATCAGGATCACCTGCTCGAACCGGTCTCCCAGCCCGCGCAGCAAGGCGACCACGCTCTGGCGGCGTGCCTCGTCCAGCGACCCGAAGACTTCATCAAGGATCAGCAGCGAGAAGCTCTGGCCGGCGCGTTCGGCGATCATCTGCGAGATGGCAAGACGCAGGCAGAGATGCGCCACGTCCTGCTCGCCCCCCGAGATCACCGGCTTTGGCACCCCGTCCTCGAGCACCGTGAGATTGTAGCTGTCGTCCAGATCGAGTTCGCTGTAGCGCGCATCGGTAAGCTCTGTGAGGAAGGCGCTCGCCAGCTCGCTCATCTCCGGCCGAAGCTGAACGTTCAGATCGGTTCGCAGGTCGGTGTACGCACGATCGAGCTCGTCGTGTAACCGTTTCTGTGCATCCAGTGCCGCCATCTGCGCCTGTACGCGCTCGAACTCCACGCGCCCCTGCTCTGCCCGGGCAAGGCCCTGCTCCGCGGCAGCCACGTCGGCCCCGGCCGTCACCGCTTCCAGCTCCGCGGTCCGGAGCTCCCGCGCCGCGTTCTCGTGTGCGGTGCGTAGCTCCGCGTACGTGGTCTCATTGAAGGCGAGCTCGTCACGTCGGGCAGCGAGGAGATCGATGCGCTGCCGAGCGGTGGCGAAGCCTTCCTGAGCGCGGGCGAACTCGCTCTCGAGTTGCGGCCGGCGTTCAAGCTGCGCCGCGAGCCTGGCCGCTCGCGCGTCGATGGGGCGAAGTCGTTCCAGTTCGCGGCGCAGCGTCGCGTGGCGCGCCGCATCATACGTCCCCGGAATCGACTCCCGCTCACCCTGCACCTTCTTCAGGCGCTCCTCGCGGGTGTGCAGATCGCGCGTGAGTCCACCGAGCTCCTGCACGGCCAGTTGTACCTTCGCAAGACGACGCTCCAGCTTCCCGACCTCCTCGAACGCCCCGCGCCGGCGTTCGTCGAGCTCGCGCACTTCCACCGGCATCTCGTCGAGCTGCTCGATGCGCGAGTTGAAGTACTTGCCGTCCGCGATGAGGTTGTCCATCTGCTCGTCGAAATGATCGAGTACCGTGCGATAGTGATCTTCGAGAGGGCGTTCGCAGGTGGGGCAGATGCCGTCTTCACCCACGGCGACGAGCCGGTCGCGGTGCTCCTTGATTTCGGCATACTGCTGCCGCAGCGCTGTCCGCTTCGTCTCGGCCTCCTGGCGGTCGCGGACCCATTCGGTTCGCTTGGCTTCCAGCTCCCCTTCGACCAGCTCGAGCATGGCGCGCGACTGCTCCAGCTCGTTGACGACATCTTCCTCGAGCGAGGGCGCCGTCTCGATCTTCGTGCGGCGCTCCTGGAGCCGCCGGACTTCTTCGGCCAGCGCACGTTCGCTGTCCAGCAGCGCCTGCCGTCGCCCTTCGTCGCGAGCGAGCGCCTCCAGTGCCACCAGCTCCTCGCTCACCGCGGCCAGCGGCACCAGCTCCTCCGCCAGGTGATCGAGCTGTTCGGTCGCGACGTCCACCTCCGCGAGCTCGCGCGCCACGCGCGCCACGTCGCGCTGATAGGCACCTCCCTCGCTCTCGGCCACCCGCAGTCCGCCGAGCGTCTCCTGCAGTAGCTCGCGCGTCTGTTGCGCCGCCGCCCAGCGCGGTGCCAGTGCGTCCACCGCGATCATCGAGCGGTCGCGGCGGCGAGCCCCCTCGGTTGCGCGCGCCGAGGCGTCCATCAGCCGCTGCGATGCCTCGGAGGAAATGCGTTCGACCTGCGCCGCATCCGGGAGCGCCGAGCGCAATCCCGTTGCTTCGGCGCCCAGCAGACGCCCGCGCTCGCGCACGAGCCGCTGCGCAACGCGCAGCCGCTCGTAGCCCAGCACGCGCGAGAGAAACTGCGCGCGCTCGGCCGGCGTCATGGATGCCATGACGTCCAGCTCCTTCTGACCCGTGAAGTACGTGTGGAAGAACTCCTCGCGACTCATGCCGAGGCGCCGCCGCAGCGTGTCGGTCACACCGGTCAGCGAGTTCGCGACCGGGGCGTCACCACTGTCCAGATACAGTTCGGCACTCGTGAGACCACGTTCCACCCGATAGCGATGTCCGCCCAGCTCGAAGTCCAGGACCACCAGCACTTTCGCATTCGGCGCCGCGCGCAGCGACCGTATGGTTTCCTTGCGGCCCCGCGCTGCATCCTGCCCGTACAGAGCCCAGGCAATGGCCTCGAGGATCGTCGTCTTGCCCGAGCCATTGGCGCCGATGATGCCGGTGAGTCCCACGTCGAAGGTGAGATGCGTGTCGACGTGCTGGCGAAAATTCTGGAGACGGAGGGAGTTGAGTCGCATCAGCCGTCCACGTCGGCCGACGTCGCGACACTGCCCGCCTCGCGCTCTTCGGCGTCACCGAGGTAGCTGAGGCCGAGCGACACGAGAGCCTCGCGGTCGATGTCGTTCGGGATGCGCCGCTCGCGCAGCTTGCCGCGCACGAAGTCCGCGAGCGAGGCGCGTCGTCCGGGCGAGCCCTGTCCGGACATCGGGCGGATGATCTCGGGACGGCGGGTATCGAGCTGGAAGTGCAGCGCGCGGCGACGAAACTCGCGCAGTTGGCGATGGTCGAGCTGGCGTGCGACATGCCTGGGCACATCGCGCACAACGAGCCTGACCACCTTGTCCTCGATGCCTGGCGCAAACGACTCGACGGTGTTCGCGATGGCGACGTCGACTTCCTGCTCCGTGAAACCACGCGCTGCGATGGCCGGCAGATCGACGAACTCGCGCGACGCGGCGAGCGGATGAAAGCTGTGGCGCCCGGTCTCGAGATCGTGTTCGATGATCCCCTTGCCGCTCAGGCGCGCCTCGCGCTCCTCGTGCCGTTCGCCCCACACATTGGTGCTGGTGTAATCGAGCGAGCCGCTGTAGAACTGGTTCGGCCCCAGTTCGCGATACACGTGATAGTGGCCGAGCGCGATGTAGTCCCAGCGCGAGGTGTGGAGTTCGTCCTGGGGGATTTCCCGCGTCGTGTCGGCGGCGGCGAAGGGACCCGAGGCCAGCATGCCCTCCACCTCGCCATGCAGCAGCAGCACGTTGAATCGTCGGTTGCCCCCCGGCTCCAGGCGGGGTCGCGCGAACTGATTGTCCGCCACCGCGAGCACCGTGAGATCCAGGTGGGGAAAGTCGAGCGCGCGAGGCTCCGCTTCCACCACGTGGACACCGAGCGGTGAGAACAGTCGGAGAATCGAGCCGGTCTCTGCGGATCGCGGGGTGTCGTGATTGCCTGCCACGATGATGACTTCCGTGGCCGGTAACGCCTGTCGGAGCCGGGCGAACTGCAGATAGGCGTGCAGGATCGCGGTGTTCGTGGGCCGCACCTGATGGAACACGTCGCCCGCGAT
Source organism: Gemmatimonadales bacterium (assembly GCA_038233745.1). Classification (GTDB taxonomy): domain Bacteria; phylum Gemmatimonadota; class Gemmatimonadetes; order Gemmatimonadales; family Gemmatimonadaceae; genus AG11. The sequence goes on along the minus strand of JBBSVF010000015.1, from coordinate 6,779 downwards.
GAGCACGACCTCGGGCGCCAGCTCGATCACCCGGTCGATTGCGCGCGTGAACGTGTTCGCAACGTCGGCCTCGCGCTGATTGATGCCGCGCGACGTCACCCGCTGATACTGGCGGTAGCCGAGGTGCAGATCGGAAAGGTGGACGAGGCGCAGTGTCGTCGGGAGTGCGTGGGCGAAGCGTGCCGATCCGCGGGCCAAGTGATTGCGGCCCCGAAAGTTGCGAGGCCTCGACAAGCACGGAACCTAGCGGTGGTTCAGCGCTTGTCGAGAGTGCGGAGCTGCTGCGTGACGCGAGTGATGATGCGCATGGGGGCGAAGCCCGAACCGTCCGGTGGTGTCATGAGCGAGCGCAGTGTGATCAGGAAGCGACTCTCCGTCATCCAGCCGCGCACGCGATCGATGCGCATGGTCCCGGTGATGCTCCCTGACGTCTGCATCGCATCGCGAGGCGACTTGTCTCTGATCACTCCCCGCATGGTGATGAAGGCGTGACGGGCATCGGCGGACAGCGAGTCAAGGCGGAAGGTTGCGTCGATCTGCGCGGCGCCGGGGGCACCGCTGACGCGCTCGGGCACGGCCATCTCGCGCGTCCACTCATCCCCGGGGACGAGCGCGCGGCGCGGCAGCACGGCAGGCATCGATGCGATCGCCTCGGCCATGTCGGGGGCGACTGGTGCCCCATCGAGCCCCTCGGCGTGTTCCACGCTGCCATCGCTCGCGAGGCTCAGCACCAACTGCTGTCCGGCGAGCGAACGCTGTGCCTCGGCCATCCGGCGCGCGGCATGCTCGTCACTGCTCACGATGTTCACGGAGTCCACGATGGTCAGCACCGTGGTGGACGTTGGGGTGGCGTCACGCACGATGCTTCGAGAGGCGATCTGCACGCGCGAGGTGGTGGTGCGGGACGCGCCGGTGCGCGACGCTGGCGATATGGTGACGTCCGTCTGCTGGGTGACCTGGGAACGGATGGTGTCTCCCACCTGTGGCCGGATGCTCAGGTGCACCGGCGCACGCCCTGCGCGCTGGCCGGTGGCCGAGGCGAGGGGCGTAACGAGCGCCAGCACTGCGATGAAGTGGCGCGAAAGCATCAGAAACCGTAGGGATCGTCGGCGGGGGGCACGTGCAGCGGCGCGGGCGTCAGGGAGCGGTCGGCGGCACGCGGCGCAATTGCGGCGCGGAAGTGGCTGGCGAAGGCGCGACGGACATTCTCGGGACGCTCGCGCACCACGGCATTTCGGGCGCGCAGAATCTCGTCCTCGGTGGCCAGTTGCGTCGTCTCCTCGATCCACTGCAGCGTGAGCGCGGGATCGAGCACGCGCAATGAGCGAAGCACACCCGCACTGAAGGATTGGACCTGCGCCGGCGGGTACGCGCTCACGCCGTCGCGGCCCCGCATGATGGCAGGGCGCGGAAACCGAACGAAAATGGGCTGCGTGAAATGAGGATGTCGCACCATGAGCTGTCCCTTCTCCAGCGTCGCGAGCTTTGTCCGGATCGCCGGACTCAGCACGGCATACCCGGGAGTGGCCAGTTCGTCCCCGTCCATCCTGCCATACAGCGCGGTCCCGGCATTGCCAACCACCCGCCGGTGCACCTGCGAGCGGAACTGCTGGGCCGAGAAGAGCACGAGGCCCAGATAGCGCCCCCGTTCGCTGATGTCGAGCAGCATCTTGCGCACGTACGTGTCCGGTCCGTCGCCGGGCGCGTACTTGTTCAGCTCATCCACGAAGACGACCATGTGCTGGACGCCCAGGTCATGCTTCTCGAGCTGTTCGCGAAGCTTGGTGACGACGCGCGCGAAGATGAGATCCTGCGCGTCTTCCTCCAGCCCCGCCACATCGATGACATACACCGTGCGATCTTCGAAGCTCCCCCATGGGAGATCGCTCGTGGCCCCGTCGTCGGCGACGAGCCCCTTGCAGCGTAGCGAGATGTTCGAGAGCCGGTTGCGCACCTTGCGGATCGTTGCCACATGGTGCGTGCGCCAGGTCTGATCGTCCTTGCGCTCCAGCGCGCGGAGCACGTCGCGGAACCATGCATCCAGATCCGCGAACGAGCTGACGCTGTGTGTGCGCTCGAGCATCGAATCCGTGAATCGCTTGTCCAGCACGTTCTCCTTGATGAAGTCGATGAGCGCGTCGGCCTTCGCGTCCACATCGTCCTTGTTCAGCAGCACTTCCGCGTACTGCAGCACCTCGCGCAGCCCCCACGTGAGTGGAGTGACATTGTCGAGGAGGGCCTCATTGCTGCGGAGGGTGTTCAGCGAGACGCCATCACTGCGATACGGCGCGAAGTACTGCACGTGTTCGAAGGGCGCAGCCGGCACACCGCACTGCTCGTACAGGTGCTGATCCGCCGCGTCGATCACGCCCGGCATGTCCAGGAAACAGAGATCCGGTCCCTTCACATTGAAGCAGATGGCCGCAACACTCCCCTTCTGCGCCGGAAAATGCGCGAAGATGGACTGCAGAATCCACTCGACGGCGCTGGTCTTGGTGGCAAGCCCGGACACGCCGCTGATGTTGAGATGCGCGGCCTCCGGCCCGAGCAGGAAGTCCGCGTCGAGCCAGATGGTGGAATCGGTACCGCCCGCCCGGTACACGCCGACGGGGATGCCGGTGTGGGCGCCCTCGCGCAGGTACCCGTCCATGCGCAATGCGAGGGCGACATCGTCCTCCGCCGCGAGCGTCACGGTGCCCATCGGCACCGGCTGGAGCGGCTCCTCCGGGATGTGTCGCAGCACCGCCGCGGTGTAGAGCCGGATTTCCGTGCGCGCTGTCCTGCGCTGGCTTTCCGAACCGGGATTGCCATCGAACCCCAGCACGTCGTGCAGCGGACTCGCGAGGTCAGTCCAGCTGAAGCCTTCCGTCACCACGCCGAACACCGTCGGGCGTACGCCGTTCACCGGCTCGCTGCCATCCACGCGCACGATCGTCCCGATGCCTACCGGCGAATCGAGCGCGGTCCAGAAGTGGAACTCGTGCGGTGTATTCGGCCGCCGCTCCGTGGCGACGACGCGGCCCAGTGTTGCGGTCATGCCACTCCTCGTGTCGGGGTCCACCGCGCGCTGCAGCTCATCAGCTCACCGCGCGCAGCAGTTCCTCGCAATCGCGAATTCCATACACCATCCGGTCCCATCGCGCATCCGGCAGCGCCAGCGGCGAGGTCTCCTGCAGCACGGCAGCGCTGAGCGCATCCGCGCGTGCACTCAGATCGCCGACATCACGCTCACAGCACTCCACGCGCACCAGTCCCCACAACGGATCGTGCCCCGCCGCGTCGCGCAGTCGCAGATACCAGCTCGCCACCGGTGTCCGCTTCGGCGAGGTGATCCGGAAGACGCTGGAACGCTCTCCCTGCGGCAGCCCCAGGATGCACTCGAGCGCCGCCCCCTGCGCGTACAGTGTTCCATGACTCTTCACCACGCCGACAGCGCGCCGTGAGGTAGCCATGCGCTCGGTGCCGCTGATCCCGCCGTCCACGAACAGCAGGCCGCCCTCGGCATCGAACCATGCATGTGCCAGCGCCTGCTCGGCCAGCTCGCGATGCCGCTGCACTGCATGCACCGCCGCGTCCCGAAGGGCAAAGGGATGCGGCTCGGCATCGCTCGCGAAGGGCACGTCGCACAGCAACTCGCCCGCGCCCCTCGTCAATCGCTCCCAGGCCGCTGCGCCGAGCTGGGCGCGGGACGCATAGATACGCCGCTCCACTACAGCGCGACGCCAGGTCAGCAGGCGTTCGCCGCGACGCCCGCGAATGACTGCCGCCACCACACCCACGATGATGGGAACCACGCCACTGAACTGCACGACAGTGCTCCGCTGCGTACCGTCCAGAAAGGCGGCGATTGCTTCTCCCGCTCCCTCCGGGACGGGATGCGTGCGGAGCGCATGCCCTTCCAGCACCGTTGCGCTGAGCAGGCGCGGCGCGTCGTTTCTCATGGAGACGAGCTCCAGCGGCGCGTCTCCATCGTCCACGGGGCGCCCCAGCGGCAGCGACGCCGCCACGAGGCGCCGCATGGCGTGCAGGTCCAACTCGCGCACACCTCCCGGATCCCCATGATCGCTGGTCTGCATCATCTGGTCGCCATCGCGGAGAGCACTCCACAGCGCAACGCGCTACGGCGTGTGTTCGGGTATGTCGTCGGCTTGTGCATCGTAACCGGAGCACTGGGCTGCGACAAGCAGCGGCACACCGCGTCGGCCGCCGTCGCCAACACGAGTCTCGAGGGCAAGCCACGAGTCCTCTCACTGGTGTTCGGAGACTTCGCCGATCCGCGTTTGCTGCCCATCGCACGCCTTGCGAATGGCGTCATCGAGCCGCTCTCCCTCTCGCCCGCAGCATGGAAGGCGTTCGACCGCACGTATTTCGCCACCAGTGCCGCCTTTGCCGTGTACACCGGCGGTCATCGCGTGGGCGACGCGGTCGTCTCGCGGGGGATGTGGGATGGCGAGTTTCCTCTGTACTCCCTTCCCAAGTGCCAATCGCCGCGTCCGCTGGCCGCGGTTACGCTGCATCAGCCTCCAAGTGGCTCGATCATGGTGGAGATGCTGGCGGTGAGCGACTCCCTCCCCACGCCAGGCGCACGCGCGCCGATAATCGCTGCGGATCGCGACAGCGCGCGCGCCTTTCTCCTGCGCGCCGGACAGCGCGCCGGGCTCACCGCGGCTGCCCGCAGCGAACTCGATGCCGTCTCCTCGGCCATTCCCACCGGCGCCACCTCGCACCCCACCCTCGTGGGCTCGTTCATGGAGCAGTCCAGCGCGCTGGACGGGCGAGGCCGCCACGTGCTCGCGATCGCCGACTGGTCAGACTCCACCAGCAGCTACCACCCATCGTTCGTGCATGTGCCGACGGAGTCGAATCAGGAGTTCCGCCGGCTGCTGGATCACGCGGATCTCACCGGTGACGATGTGGACGAGATCGTCCTGGAGAGCTGGCATTCCGGCAGCGACAGCTTCCTCGTCATCCTGCAGTACCGCGGTGGCGAGTGGCGGGAAGTGGCGCGCAGCACCACCAGCTGGTGCAACGACCCGCCGCAGTGACCGCTATTCGACGCCGATGTCCCACGCCTGCTCGAGATCCTTCTTCGAATAGGCGCGAAAGGCGGTGAGGGTCTGCGTGCGCTGCAGGCCGGGTACCAGGGGAAAGTTCTCGGTGATGACCTTCGCGATCTGATCGAACTCTGCCACCTTCACGATGGCGACGAGATCCCATTCGCCGCTCACCGAGTAGACCTCCGTCACGCCCTCGATTCCCGCGAGGTACTGCGCGGTGGCGGGAATCTGCGAGGGCTCGGCGCGGATCAGGACAATGGTTGTGATCACGGGCGGTGGGCCGGTTGAGGGAGGTGCTGCACCACAGATATACCGCGCCGCGCAGCGTGGAGCGAGTGGCCGAGGGCCCGGGTCCGGGCTACCTTTCAGACTCATTGACAACGCACCCTGTGCGCGCCGCGCACGCGCACCATCGTGGAGAGATCGTGGACGAAGCAGCGAAGGAGCCGGCGGGTGTCACCCGCGGACAGAACGTCGTGCAGGTCATGCCCCCTGACTGGTCGGCAGCGGCCGATATTCTCTCCACGCTCGTCGACCGGCTGGAGCTGGGCCGCGCCGAGACGCAACTGCTCGTCATCACCGCGGATTCGGAGCAGGCCTCCGCGGCCGCGCATGCCATCGTGAGCGCCGCGGGTGATCGCGACGTGCGCGTGGTGGCCGCCTCGGCCAGCCCGCGTGCCACACGATTGTTGAAGGCGGGGGCGCCGCATGTGATCACTGGCGCCCCCGCAGAGCTCGCCGCGCTCATGAGATCCAGCGCACTGAAGGTGGACGCGGTGCGCGGCGTGGTGTTCGGATGGCTGGACAGCATCCTCGGCACCGCGGACGCCGAGCCCCTCGAGAATCTGCTTGGTGAGCTGCCCAAGGAGGGTGCCCGGGTAGTCCTCGCAGCGGACCTGACATCGGCGACCGAGGCGCTCATCGAGCGCTATGCCCGTCGCGCTCGGCGCAGCGTCGAGGTGCAGGACGACGATGAGCGTCCGGTGAACGTACAGTTCGTCACGACATCCACTGCGTCGCGCGACGTCACGCTGCGTCGTCTGCTCGACGCCCTCGACCTGCCGCGCGCCGAGATCCACGCGCGATCCGATGAGGTCCGAACGAGTGCGCGCGCGGTCGTGCGCGCCCTTGGTTACGAGAACACTGAAGTACGGGTAGTGGGCGACGAAGAACGGGAGCCCTCGAGCGACCCGCTCGTGTTGCTCGAGCTGCCTGGCTCACGCGAGCGCCTTCGGTCGCTGGTGGGTGAGGGTGCGCGCACAGTGTACGCCCTGGTGCAGCCGTCGCAGCTCGCGAGTCTTCGCGGCATGCTCGGTGGGGGGTCGGCCACGCCAGTCGCGCTGCTGGAGGCGGCCGAACGGGCGCGGGGACGCGATGCGGCACTGCGCGCCTCGTTGCGCGAGGTGCTCGTGTCGTCCGACGTGCGGCGCGAGACGCTTGCGCTCGAGCCACTGCTTGCGGAGTTCGATGGACTCGAGATCGCGGCGGCAGCGCTGCGCATGCTGGAGCAGCAGCGGCCCGCTCGGCCAGCGCAGGCGGCGCCGCAGGTGGGTGCCGTGCAGCGACTGTTCATCAACCTGGGCGAGAAGGACGGTGTGCGCGCGCAGGAGCTCATCACCGCCATCTCCAACGAGGCCGGCATTCCCAGCTCGCAGATCGGTAAGATCGAAGTGCGGGATACGCACTCCATCGTGGAAATCGCGGCCGGGGTCGCCGAGCTCG
>JBBSVF010000014.1:0-20957 GCA_038233745.1 Gemmatimonadales bacterium | reverse complement strand
GCGGGACGGCGCCGAGACCCGGCCTCCCACCGGCCCGACGCGCGCCGCGCCCTCGTCGACGGGCCTGTCGGCCAGTCGGCGGCGGGGCGGGCGCTCGCCGTCCCTGCTGTCGCTCGTCTCGTGCGCGATGCTACCAGGCACGAGTCACCACTTACGGGACGCGCTTCTTCTGCACATCCACGTTGTTGCCGATCACGCCGCCCAGAATCGCACCAGCAGCGGCCCCGATGATCCCACCCTTCACGCTGCGGGTGGTCGCTCCGCCGATCACGGCGCCGGCAGCGGCGCCGATCGCCGCGTCACGCTTGGTGTTCTTTACAGTCTCCGTGCGCGGCTCCGTGGCCACTATCACCCTGCCGGAGCTGGATCCCGAGCTGGTCGACGTCGAACGGCGGCGCGCCGTGGAAGCCGTGGTCGTACGGCGCGTGGGAGCCGGCGTCGCGACACGCGCGGGAGCGGTGTACGCAGCGGCCGGTGCCGGGTTCATCGCGTTGGCGCGCTCGGCGGCCGAGATGGAATCGAGGGGCGCAACATTCGACTGCGCGGCCAGCGACAGATCGTTGCTGAGTGCCGTATCTGCCGGCTTGTCCTTGCTGCACGCCGCCAGCACGAACGCGGGGGCGAGGATGAGCATTCTGAACGATGAGCGCATGGGTCTCCAGTGTGTGTGTCGGCGTGAGCCAGTACAGCCCTGTGAAAGGCAGATGGCGTGCCACCTAAACTAAGCGAACTCATGGGGCTCTGATGTGATGCAGAACACATGAAATTGGTGCGGAGGACAGGCGCAGCCGCTATTCCGCGACCGGATACTTGAGCACGCTCAGCCAGAGCGAGAATCGGCTGTCCTCCACAGGAGTCACCATGGGCTTGTTCAGATCGCATCCGAAGGCTGCCCCCGCGCCGCCCCCGCCCTCAGGCTATTCGCTGCTGGATGCCCAGGTCGTGCTGGCGGGGGACCTCGAGACTGCTGGCTCGATCCGGGTTGACGGACGGATCACCGGCAACATCACCCAGGCCGATGCGGTGGTGGTGGGAGTGGGTGCGTCGACGTGCGGCGACATCCATGCGCGCGAGGTATTGGTGAGTGGCACGGTGACGGGGTCGGTGTATGCCCGCGAGCGGGTGGAGTTGCAGCCCACGGCAGTCGTCAACGGGGACGTGACCACGCCGGTGATCGTGATCGCCGAAGGTGGAGTGGTGAACGGTCGGGTGGTGATGGCGCCGCCTGTGACGGCCGACGCCGCCGCCAGCGGCAAGGGCACGCGGCGCTGACGATGAGTGCTCCCACGCCTCGATATGTTCCTGCGGTTCCCGAGCCCCCTCCGCTCGCGCGGCGACTGTCGGTGCTGCCGATGCGCCGCGGCGCGGGGTTGCCTGCCGCGGCCTCTGCCAGCGGGCCGGCGCGTGCACAGGCCCGCCGCTGGCAGGTGCTGATCATTCCGCCGGCGCCCGGACTCCCGACTCGATCCTTCCAACTGTCGCGCTGGCAGATCGGGCTCTCGAAGCTCGCGCTCGCCACTGGCGCCGTGCTCTCTCTCTCGGCGGTGGCTGCCGCGTGGCTGTTCATGATGAGCCCGGAGCTCCTGGAAGGCGACATTGAGCGTGCCGCGCTGCGATCGCGCCTGTTGGCGACATCCGACTCACTGGCGCTCACTCGCATGGCGCTGCTCGATGCGCACTCGGCGGTGGTGGTGGCGCCCTGGCACCCGGTGCTGCCAGTGGCGGGCGCGGTGACGAGCGGCTTCTCGCTCGCTCGCCGTCATCCCCTCCTGCATATCATCCGGCCTCACCTGGGTATCGACCTCCCCGCCCCGGCCGGCACCCTAATTCACGCGACCGCACCCGGCCGAGTCCGCTTCGTAGGCTGGCGGATGGCGTTCGGACGGGTCGTGGAGGTGGAGCATGCAAATGGAGTGGTCACCCGCTTTGCACACTGCAGCCGAACGCTCGTCGAGGAGGGAGAGATCGTCCGAGCCGGGACGACGCTGGCCGCCGTGGGATCGTCCGGCCTCACCACCGGACCGCATCTTCACTACGAGGTGCTCGTGAATGGCGTGGCGGTGGATCCCATGCGGTACCGCTTTCCCTGATCCACGAGCGGAGTCGGCCGGTACGGCTTCTGCAAAGTCTCCGTCATCACCTATCGATGACGGAGACACGGCATGAGCAAGCTGCTGCGAGGAATGGCTGCAGGATACGGCGCGAAGAAGCTGGGCGGCGGGTGCTTCAGCACGGTGCTGATCTTTCTGGTGCTCTGGTGGCTGCTGGGCCACTTCGGTCTCTTCCGCTGAGCGTGGAATGAACGAGGAGCGCGCTCCGGCGGAGGACGCGCCGGAGACCCCGCCCTCGGCAGGTACCCCGGACGATCGGCGCGCGCGCACCGACCGCCGTGCCGACGGGCCCGGCGAAGGGCGCCGCGGCGCGGGCCCGAAGCAGCCCATGTCGCCGCTGATGTTCGTGCTGCGCTCCGTGGGGGCGGTGGCGGTGCTGGTGATCGTCATCGTGTTCACTGTGCGCTACATGCGTCCGGTGTTCGCTTCGCGAGGTACGCTGGGCGAGGAACTCGCGCGGCGCGCCCCGGGCGCGGCAGCGGTGCTCTACTCAGGCGACAGCTCGCAGATCGATCGCTTCATGGCCACGGACAAATTCCTCTCGGAGAAGCGGGCCTTCTACGAGGACGTGATGCGCCTGAAGCAGGTGGACAGTGCGCGCGCCGATTCCATTGCCACCTACGCGGTGCGCGAGGGCTACGCGCGGGGGATTTCGCCGGCGATCATCTTCGGTGTGATGCTCACCGAGAACTCGCGCTTCATCTCCAAGGCGATGTCGAACGTGGGTGCCGTGGGACTGATGCAGGTGTATCCCAAGATCTGGAACAAGAAGGAATACACCGACAGCCTGGGCAAGGATCTCGCGACCGATTCCACGAATGTGAAATTCGGCGTCTTCATTCTCCACAAGTACTTCAATCCGCGAACGAAGACGGGCCAGGTACGGCAGCGCGACTGGGCGACGGCGCTTCTCCGCTACAACGGCTGCGTGAAGGGCACCAATACGCCGCACTGCAAGACGTATCCCGCCAAGGTGAAGAACTTCGTGGAGGGGCAGGCTACCTCCATCTGCAACGGCAAGAGCTTTTACGACTGCATCGCCAAGCCCATCGTGGACGGGATGTTCGGGGATGTGGCGGACGTCAAGGCACCCGCCGCGGCACCCTGACTCTCACTCGTGCAGGGTTTCGTGCGACGTGCACGCGGCCTCGAGCTGCAGTGTCACGTGCGTGATCGAGAAGTCGTCACGGAGACGTTCGCAGAGCGCCGGCAGGATCTCGCGATCAGCGCGAGTTCCATCCACACCCACATGCGCCGAGAGTGAGACGCGACCGCTGGTGATCGACCAGATATGGAGATCGTGCACCGAATCAACGCCCTCCACACTCGTCATGCTGGTGCGCACGCGTGAGGGATCGATGCCTGCAGGGGTTCCTTCCATGAGGACGTCGAGACTCTCCTTGAGGAGATGCCACGAGCTCCAGCAGACGAGCGCGGCGATCATCAGCGACGCGATGGGATCGGCCAGCCCCCAGCCGAACCACGCGATCGCCGCACCGGCAAAAACCGTCCCGATGTTCCCCAATGCATCGGTGGCCACGTGCAGCCACGCCCCGCGCACGTTGAGATTGTCATGGCGGCCTCCGCTCAGCACCCACATGCCCAGCAGATTCACGACGAATCCGCCTGACGCAATCCACATCACCATCGTGCCGGCCACCTCGGGAGGTGCCTGCAGGCGCCGGATGGCCTCGTAGCTCACCCATCCGGAAATGCCGATGAGCGTGGCGGCATTGGCCAGGGCGGCGAGAATCTCGGTGCGGTGAAAGCCGTAGCTGCGCGCGGGCGTGGGTGGGCGACGCGACATTCGTGCGGCGACGAGGCTGAGCGCCAGCGCAGCGACATCCGACAGCATGTGGCCCGCATCGGCGATGAGCGCCAGGGAATGCGAAAGCCAGCCGCCAACCGACTCGGCCACCATGTAGATGGCCGTGATGACGAGGACGAACGCAAGCCGGGCCGGTGTTCCGGTGGCGTGGCTGTGCGAGTGGCCCGCGCCCGCGTGCGAATGCCCCGCGTGATCCTGGTCCGAACCCATCAGCCCTGACGAAGGGCCACGAGCTGCGTGGCCAGCGAGGCGCGGGCGTCGGAACCGAGTCGCTCGGCGAGGGCCGCCTCGTGCTGCATGAGAATCGAGGACGCGCGCTCATACGCCATCCTGCCAGCGTCGGTCACTTCGGCGAAGGTCGTCCGGCGATCCTCTGCTCCACTCACGCGCGCCACCAGCCCGTCTGCTTCAAGCCGGTCGACCAGCTGCGTGACGTTGGATTTGCCGCAGCTGTGCCGTTCCGCCAGCTGGGTGAGTGTGAGGGGGGCGTGGGCCAACATGAGATGCCGGAGCGCGCCCAGCGTGGCCAGCGACAGCCCCGCCTCGGCCAGTGCACCTTCGGCCCGCGCCTCCACCGCGCGGGCAGCGTCGAGGAGCAGGAGGGTGATGGCACAGCCAGGCGCGCCAGTGCGGCAGTCGTCGGTCATCGCAGAACGCTAGGGGATTCCGTCATATGGCGTCAACCCGTGCGGCTGGTGGATTGGGGCGTTTCGGCGTGCTGCTTGCACTAGGAGCGCTCGAGCAATCCGGACGCCACTGGCGCGCCGGTCTCTTCAGTCTACCCACCGATTCTGCCATGTTCCGTCCTCCTGCTGGATTTCGTGCGCTCGCAGCCGTGGTGCTGGTTGCCGGCGCGGCCGCTGCGTGCGCCGACAAGGCCGCCCCGCCGGCCAACCGTGCTGCGACCGACACCACGGGCCGGCGTGACACCGTCACCGCCGCCGGACAGTCGAACGGGGAAAGTCTCCCGCCGTCGAGTTCGGACACCACGTCACTGGCGGCATGGCGCAAACTGCCGCCTCAGGGACAGCGCGAAGCGGACCTCGCGGGGATCCTTCCCACGCGTGATCGCAAGGACAGCGTGGCGCTCGCCAGCATGACGAAGGGCGATTCCACGCTGGACAAACTCTGGCCTGTGAAGATGCCTGCACCCCGTCCCGGCGCCGTATTTCCCGGCAATCGAGTGGTTGCTTTCTACGGCAACCCGCTGTCCAAGAAGATGGGTGTGCTGGGCGAGTACCCCAAGGACGTAATGCTCGCGATGCTCGATAAGGAAGCGGCGCGGTGGGCCAAAGCCGACCCCACGCATCCCGTGGTGCCCGCGCTCCATCTGATCGTGACAGTGGCGCAGGGCGACCCCGGAAAGTCTGGCATGTATCGCATGTGGATGCGCGACTCGTTGGTGAACGAGGTGTATTCCTGGGCCAAGGCCAAGCACGCGCTGTTCTTCATCGATGTGCAGGTGGGACTCAGCACCCTGCAGGCCGAGCTCCCGCGCCTGCGCCCGTTTCTCGAGAATCCCGACGTGCATCTCGCGGTGGATCCGGAGTTCTCCATGAAGCCGTCCGGCGAGAAGCCGGGCAAGCGGATTGGCACCCTGGACGCGAGTGACATCAACTGGGCGGTGAACTTTCTGGACGAGATCGCGAAGGCGAAGAACCTGCCGCCGAAGATTCTCGTCATCCATCGGTTCACCCGCAAGATGGTCACGAATGCGGACAAGATCCGCTTCACACCCAATGTCCAGATCGTGATGGACATGGACGGGTGGGGACCGCCGTGGCTGAAGTTCGATTCGTATCATGACTACGTGAAGAAGGAGCCCGTGCAGTTCACCGGCTTCAAGCTCTTCTACCACAACGACACCAAGAAAGGCGATCCGTTGCTCACGCCAGCGGAAGTACTGCGCCTCAACCCCCGTCCGCTGTACATTCAGTATCAGTAGGAGGGGTCACCGAATCACTTCACCTGTGAGACCATGCCGGATTCCGCGCAGACGCGCAGCTTCAGGGATGAAGTGGGAGTGGAGTGGGAAGTGTGTGAGATATCCAGCCCAGCGCTGAGCGGTGCGCTCGCGCGGGTGCTGGAGCACGATCGGCGGCGCGGCGGCTGGCTGGTGTTCGAGAGCGCAGACGGACAGAAGCGGCGACTGACACCCTACCCCGCGGACTGGCACTCGCTCTCGGCGTTCGAGCTGGCGCGCTGGTGCATGCGGGCGCAGGAAGTGCCCCCAGCGCCTGCCCGCCGCGCACAGGACTGACCGTACAGCTCAGAGCATGTTCACGGCGCGAGCTGCGAGCAGCACCACGGTGACGAGGGAGATGAGCGACTGGAGCATGCTTGCCAGCTTCGCCCACCGCGACAGCACCGGCACATCAGTCGGCGAGAAGGCAGTGCTGGTGTTGAAGGACACGAACAGGTAGTCCACGAATCCCGGACGCCAGCTCGTCTCCGAGGCGATGCTCGCAACGCCCTCACCAGGGCCCTCGAACGCCATCTGTGGAAAGAGAAAAGCTCCTTCCACGTGCGCGTCGTTGCTCTCGCGCTCATTCGGCCCACCGCCATCCAGCCGCCAGTACCACGTGGCGAACACCAGGATATTCGTCGCCCACAGCGCGCTGGCGGAGCGCAGCAGATCCGGCGCGCGCTCCGTATGCTTCACGACCGCCGCCACCAGCGCACCCACGCCGAAGAGAAGCCCGACGGTAAGCACGGCCAGTACGGCGTAGGCCAGCACGGCATTGGCCGTGTGCTGTCCCCGCAGCCGCGCGATGGTCGCCGCGATCACCAGTACCGCGACCACCAGGGCGATTGCCGACGCCGAGCCGATGCGCAGGCTGTCCGGAAGCACGAAATAGAGTCCCACCACCGCGAACGTCGCAACGATCACGGGCCAGCGAGGCTCCGGCCTCGCCACAGACGGCGGTGCCGAGAGCATTGGCCTACTTCTGCGCTACCAGTTCCCCGTACTCCGGGTGCTCCTCGATGTAGTGCTGAACGAACGGGCAGGTGGGAATGATCTTCTTGCCCTGCGCCTCTGCGTACGCAATGGCGCTCTCCACGAGGCGCGTGCCCACGCCCCGCCCTTCGTCAGCCGTCGGCACGATGGTGTGCGTGAGATCGAGCGCGTTGCCACGCTCCGTGTACTGCAGCTTCGCGGTGCCCGACGCCGTCGTGGCCTCGAAGACGCTGGCGGCGGCGTTGTGACGAACGGAGGAATCTGACATGCGGCCCGTTGCGTGAAGGGTGGATGCGACAAGCGTCCGGCGCAGATCGCGCCGGACGCCTGAATGAACTCTCGCGCTGGCTAGAAGGTAAGACCGAGCCCCGCCTGAAACAGGAGATTGTTCGTCGTCCGTTTCGCCGACGCCGTGCCCGTTGGCGTGCCGAAGATGATCAGATCCTTCACATCGCCCCGGATCTCGAACCTGTTCGGGAAGGGCAGGCGAATGCCGCCACCCGGCGTGAGCGTGCCGTACGTACGGTGCGTGTTGACGGCGCCGAATGCATTGGCTGCCACGTTCTTGATGCGAATGGCACCGCCACCCAGCGTGAGAAACGGATCGATGAAACCGCCAAGTGGCCGGCGCACGAAGAACTGATTGTACTCGGCGCCGTAGGTCGTGTACTTCGTCCGGTTGCCTGAACCAAATCCGCCGTAAGACCCCGAGAGTGCGAGGGAGCTGTTCAGGATGAAATGGAATGGATCGAGATTCACCCAGAGCCGGCCGCCCACACCATTGAGCTGATCCTTGCTGGCGGTGGACCCGAGGTCCAGGGCGGCGTGCTCGTAGAACGGCTCGAGCGCCAGGAACTGGCGCTGGGGTCCGAGGGCCTGCGCGTGGGCCGACAGGGCCCCGGCAACCAGCGCGGCGGCGACGAGAGCAGTGCGGGAAAGACGGTGCATGTCAGACGCCTCCGACGATGAAGGGCTTCACGATAGCCAGCACCTGCGACTTGGTGAGCGTCTCGTCGAAGGCCTCTGTCTGCGCATCGCGATCGCTCTCCGGCTGGGCGAGGATGAACTGGAAGGTGTTGTTCTCACCCTTGTAAATGGGATCGGTGGCGTCCGGCAGGCCGCCCGACATGCTGCGGGTGATCCATGCCTTCTGCTGGCGCATGCGACGCACCATCGCTGCGTGACGAGCCTCCACGGAGTGAATGCGAAGCGCACTGCGCAGGATGTCGTTGTGGCCCATGAGATTGGCCGCCTGTCCCTTGTACGCGCGCACGCCGGTATCCTCGAAGGCCTGTGCCACGGCGGCGAAGGTCTGTGCGTTGCGGAAGACGTCGGCGAAGGGTCCGTTGCCGCTGCCGCCGCCTGCGGTGAAATCGAAGGTGGGCTTGCTGACGGCGCGCGAGCCCAGCACGCCGCGCAGGAACTGCACGTGGGCGACCTCGTGCTTGCGAATCTGGTCGAAGGGCGCGCGCATGTCGGCGGGAATCAGGTTCGGCGTGCTCGTGCCCGTGGTGTAGAACTCCGCCTCGAGATATTCGAGGGTGAGCGCGAAGTTGAGGATGTCCACGACGAGACCGGGCAAACCAGCCTGTGCGTAGACGTCGTGCGCCACGGCGGCTGTGGCAAGGACTGCTCCGCCCATCATCATCCCGGCGCGCGTGAGCGAACTGGTGCCAGAGCCGGCGGCGATCTCGCCGTGTCGCGCCGCGATGCGTCCGGCGATGTCCGGATCAGCGGCGAGCAGCCGCTTCGGCTCGGTGTAGTGCATGTTGGTCATGTGATCTCCTCAGATGCCGACGGCACGATAGGGTTCAGCGAAATACTTCTGTGCCTGCGCGAGCACGACGCCCGGTTCGAAGGCGTTGTCCATGCCCATGGCATCCACCACGTCGTCACCGGCGAAGTCGCGGGACATGGGGTTCAGCATGTCGCGGATTGCCGCGGCATGCCGGGCTTCCACCGACACGATCTTGCCGGCAATAGTGAGGAACTCTGCCAGGCGGATGCGCGTACCGGCGCCGTTGTAGCCCGCCACACCCAGGTCCTCGAAGTTGCGCGCGGCGGTGAGCACGCTGGTGCGGCTGCTGAAGTCGATACCGGGCCACACGCTCTGGGGGACTTCCACGCGGAGAACTTGAAGCGAGCGCTTGAGGAACCGGCGGTGTGCCAGCTCGTGATCGCGGATGTCCTGAAGCACCTGGAGTTCGCCGGCGCGGAGGTCGCGCGGCGGTGCCTCGCACACCTTCGTGTAGAACCGGCTCTCGAGGGTCTCGAGTGCGTAGGCGAAGTTCAGGATGCCAAAGTCATCCCGGAAGTCCAGCCTTCTGCTGCCCGCGGCCGCAACGGCGCACCCGGACATCGTGGCAGTGATACCGAGGGCGGCGGCGCCCATCGCGGAGAGTCGGAGAAACTCCCGGCGGCTGCTGTTGCCCCATGGTGAGCCGAGTCCACTGTCCATGCGCACGACCTCGGTTTTCGTCTGCTGCTGTGTCATGAGTGACGGATCCTCTTATCTGGAGAAGGCCTGCTTGATGGCGTCGGCAGCCCATGCCTCGGCTTCCTTCGCCTTCGCCACGGCGGCAGCCATGCCATAGAACTCGTGGGTCACACCACTGAACGTCTTCTGCTGCACCGTGACCCCGGCCGCACGCAACCGGTCGGCGAGCATCTCACCGTCGCTGCGAAGAGGATCGATCTGCGCGTTGATGATCGTCACCGGCGGCAGGCCGGAGAGCTTCGCGTTCACGAGGTCGATCCGCGGGTCTTTCATGTCCTGCGGCCCGCTGACGTACTTGTCGAAGAACCACGCCATCATCGCCTTGCTCAGCGGCTTGGCCTGGGCGTTCTCGGTATAGGACGGTGTGTCGGTTCCCCCGACAGCGATGGGGTAGATGGAGATGATGGCCTTCGGCATCTGCAGGCCCTTGTCGCGCGCGGCGATGGCCGTGGAAATCACCAGTCCACCACCTGCGCTCTCACCGGCCAGTGCGAATCGGGTGGAGTCGCCCTTGATGGAGGCGGCGTTCTTGAGCGCCCACTCGTAGACGGCGAGTGCGTCGTCATGGGCGGCGGGGAACTTGTGCTCGGGGCCCTGACGATAGTTCGCGCTCACCACGACTGACTTCGTGTCGATCGCGAGGGCGCGAGCGCCGGCGTCGTAGACGTCCTTGTCCGCGATGACCCAGCCACCGCCGTGATAATACACGATCACCGGGAATGGACCCGCGCCGTCCGGCGTGTAGATGTTGGCCGGGAGCTGTCCTGCGGCGCCCGCGACCATCATGGTGGTCTTTGTCGCGCCGGGGGGAGGCGTGGTGGGCTTGCCCTGCTTCTTCAGCAGCGCCGTCACGGCGGCTGCGGGTGTGGGCTGTTTGCGCGCCTCCACCGCGGAGAGCGTCTCGATGGGCTTGCCTCCCATGGAGCCAAGCTGGTCGAGCACGGCTTGCATATCGGCGTCAGGAGTGGCCATCGGGCCGGCGGGAGTGACGCTCGAGGTCGCGCCGCTATTCGCCGCGGTTGCTGCTGTGTCCATTGGTACTCCTTTCTCTGCGCTGTTGCACGCCTGCAGTCCGAGTCCTGCAACCAGAACTGCCGCGTTGGCTGCACGCCGCGCGAAAAGTGGAAGACGACGCATCCGGATGGTGCTCCGAGTACTGAAGTGTGAATGCGGAGTCCCGCACGGCACTGCGGCCGCGCACGGAAGGAATCCGTAACGCGGCCGCAGCACGGCGAAAAGGGTGCCGGACGACTTCTCACTGTCGCGCCGGAACGGCGCGCGGTCAGTCCGATCTTTACAGCTCCGTCCGGTTCAGGTGCCGCCGAACCATTCGTACCCTTCGTCGCTCCAGTAGCCGCCGTTCTGCTTCGGCATGAACACGACATGAGTGAGATACTTGGTGCTCTTGTACCCGAGCTTAGCCGGCGAGTGGACTCGCGCCGGCGCGCCATGCGCAGGCCCGAGCATGTGCCCGTCCATGCCGTAGGCGATGAGCGTCTGCGGATGCATCGCGCTCTCCAGGTCCCAGCTCTCGTGATAGCCCTTGTCGAAGCCGCCGAAGTCCACGTAACCCGCATCGGCCGTCGGCTGCACCAACCGCGCGAGTTCGCTCACCCGCACCCCGGTCCAGGTGGCGCGCGCATTCCAGCCCTCCACACAGAAATGGTCGACCTTGTGGGTGATGCGCGGCAATGAGACGAGCTGTTCCAGCGTCAGCGTCACCGGACGACGCACGGCACCACTGATTGCCAGCGTCCACACACCGCGCGCGGCGGTGTCCCACACGGGCACCTCCGGACTGACGTAATACTTCGGGAAGGCCGCGCCGGCGAGCGGTGCGGACGCGGGCACCCTGTTCATCGCATCGTGGCGGAACAGATCCCGTTCGATGCCTTCGTTCATGCCCTCGAACTCCGCGAGCAACCCTGCCGCGCTGCGCGGGTTCTTGTTGCAGGCAGCGAGTGCAGCCGATGCGAGCGACCCCGCGGTGAGCGTCAGGAATCGACGTCGATGAATGCTCATGGCTCCTCGGGTGGTGCAGGCGTGACCGGGCCGCGCGCGAACAGGTGCTGGAAGGGCCGTGCATTGCGCGCCTCGGGGGAGCGCGAGCGGTCATACCATCCGGTGATGATCGAGCGCATGGACCAGGGGTCCACCGCGAACACCATGAAGATGTGTCCCACCGCCAGCAGCAGGAGTGCCGCCATGCCCACGAAGTGAACGAAACGCGCCCACTTGTAATTCACGAAGAGCACGGTGATGAAGTGCAGCGTCACCGGCTTCCAGATGGCCACACAGCTCAGCACGATGATCACACCAATGAGTGTCATGGCGAAATACGCACTCTTCTGCAGCGCGTTGTGCTTGCCCTGGTGCGGATGATCACGCCGCACGAACAGGTAGAAGCGCACCATGTCCCACGCGGCGGCCAGATCACCGCGCGTCGGCGTGATCTCGCGCCATTCGCCGTGCAGTGCCAGGAACGTGAGATACACGATGGCATTGCCCACCAGCAGCCACATCATCGCAAAGTGCCAGTGGCGCGCTCCGCCCAGCCAGCCGCCAAAGGTGAGCCACGCCGGAATCGAGTGGCCTTCCCACGGATTGAGGGGGAAGCGCTCACCGGGGCGCGCGAAGGCCGGATGCGCATTGAAGATCCGCATGCCGCTGCCCGCCATCACCCAGAGGGCCACGGCGTTCACCCAGTGCGTCACCCGGATCACCCAGTGATTGCGGCGCACCAGCAGCGGGCCCGAGGTCGGTGTGCCCGTCGTCGTCGTCCCCATCGCCGCGGTCATGGCTGCGCGTCCTCGCGAGCGAACCTCGCCAGCGCGCCGCCCACATCGATGATCATGCCGTGATCTCCCGCCGCAGCGATCCGCACCACACTGGCGTGCCGCATCTCCCTGTGCTCCGTGCGCAACATGTTTCCCTCCACCGAGTAGACCAGCTCGACCTCGTGCGTGGTGCCCTGCAGCGAAATGGTGTATCGCATGATACCGTAGTCCTGGAACGCCATGCGCGTTCCAGGCAGGATGCCGGAGGCGTCGTCCGCGCTGATCAGGCGCCAGGTGCCGAGCAGCCAGCTGGGCGCACCGGAGGGAGGGGGCATCGACACAGCCCGAACATACAGATCGTTGGTCGGCGCCGCGACGTTGCGATTCGCGCCCGCGACCGATACGCTCCAGCATGACAGCGCACCCGCCCCTCCCCTCGACACCTCCCGGCTATGCCAGCGCTGCCGTGGGCATGAGCGTGCGACGACTGGAGCGCGGAGCCTCGCGTGCGGAGGATGTCACGCTCGCTCAGGAGACGCCGGTGGCGATTGTAGTGAACGGAGAGACCCGGGCGGTGATGCTCGCTACCCCCGCCGATCTGGAGGATTTCGCGCTGGGGTTCGTGCTCACGGAAGGAATCCTCGCGTCGCCCCTCGATGTCGAAGCGCTCGACATCGTCCGCACTGCCATCGGTATCGAGTGTCAGATCGTGTCAAAGGTCGCGCTGCCGTCCGCGGGACGCACGCTTCCCGGCCGCACGGGCTGTGGACTCTGCGGACGCGCCGAGTTGGCTGGCGTCCTCCCCTCGCTGCCCCCGTTGGTGGCCCGTCCACATTACCAGGCCCCTGCGATCCTGCGGGCAATGCAGTCACTCGAACAATCGCAACCGCTCAATGCCGTCACAGGCGCGATGCATGCCGCCGCGCTCGCCACTGCCAGCGGCGCGTTGGTGGCCACCCGTGAGGACGTGGGACGCCACAACGCACTCGACAAGCTCCTCGGCGCCACCGCTGGCGCATCGCACGATGCACACTTCGTGGTGATGAGCAGCCGCGCGAGTGTGGAGCTCGTGCAGAAGTGCGTGCGACGGGGAATCCCGCTGCTCGCCACCGTGAGCGCGCCTACCGCGCTTGCCGTGCGTGTGGCTCACGACGCCGGGCTCGCGCTCGCCGGGTTTGCCCGCGCCAATCGGATCACCCTTTATGCCCATGGCGACCGTGTCCAATAGCTCCGCACCGCGACGGTTCCCGTCGCTTGTGATCCTCATGGCCGCGACGTTTGCCGGCGCCTGCGCTTCAGCCGCACGAGTGCCCGCGCCTGCGCCTGCGCCGGTGTCAGCGCCTGTGACCACGGTGAGCACGCGCAGTCCGATCGCTGCTGCACAGCAGTTGTTGCTGGTGATCACGCCGGGGTTCGACGCCACGACCGGCACCGCGCAGCGCTTCGAACGCGGGGCGGCGGGCTGGCGCGCTGTTGCGGAGCCGAACGCCGTCGTCGTGGGCCGCACCGGGCTCGCCTGGGGCGACGCCAGCGCCGCCGGGCCGGGCCAGCCGGTGAAGCACGAGGGCGACGGACGCGCTCCCGCCGGCGCATTCCCCGTGGACACCCTGTTTGGCTTCGCCGCGCATGGACCTGCATCGGCCGCACCCCTGCCCTGGTATCAGCTCACTACCCGGAGCGACTGCGTGGACGACGAGCGGTCGGCGCACTACAACACGGTGGTCGACAGTAATCGCGTGACGCGCGTGGACTGGACGAGCGCCGAGCACATGCGCTCCATCGAGCAGTATCGCATTGGCGCAATCGTGGGGTACAACGCACCTCCGGTTTTGGGGCGAGGCAGTTGCATCTTCCTCCATGTGTGGGCCGGCCCGCAGTCAGTGACGGCGGGCTGCACCGCCATGGACGCGAGCGTATTGCAGTCGATCATGGAGTGGATGGACCGGAGCCGCCGGCCCATGCTCGTCCAGCTTCCGCGCGCGGAATACGCGCGCCTGCGCGCGGTGTGGGGGCTGCCGGACGCGTGACCCGCTCGATGCAAGTGGAGCTTCGCGCCCTGCAGCTTGGCATGCTGCTGGTAGTGTTGCTGTCGGCGCCGTACAAGGCGTTCGACCTCGATCGATTCTTCGTCACGAAGGAGATCGTGCTGCACGCCACCGCGCTCGTCGTCGGCACGCTCGCCGTGAGTCGCGCGCGCCGTCTCGCCATGGGACGTGCGGACGAACTGCTGGCGATCTGGATCCTCGCCGGCCTCGCCTCAGCACTGTTCGCCCACAACTGGTGGCTTGCCGGACGCGCGCTGGCGCTGTCCACGTCGGCGATCGTGCTCTTCTGGAGCGCCCGATCGCTGGCGCAGGCCGGCGCGGGGCGGCAGCTCGTCTCCACCGTGGCGCTCGCGGGCATCGTCGGCGCGCTCACGGCGCTGGCGCAGGCCTACGGTCTGCGCAGCGAGTTCATGAGCCTGAACCGCGCGCCCGGTGGCACCTTCGGCAACCGGAACTTCATGGCGCACCTCTGCGTGATGACCCTCCCTGCCCTGCTGGTGACAGCCACGCGCGCGCCATCGAGGGCGTCGCTGTTGCGATGGAGCGCGGGCGCCGCCGCCATCGGCGCGGCGTTGATCCTCTCGCGCAGTCGCGCCGCCTGGCTCGCGCTCATCGGCGGCACACTCGTGCTGGTCGTCGCACTCGCGATGGCGAGCATGCGCCTGCCCGATACGGTGCGCTGGCGTCGCATGCTCTCACTGATTGTCGGTGGTGTGATCGGCGCTGCTCTCGCCATCGTGATGCCCAACGCCCTCGATTGGAGCAGCGATTCGCCATACGCCGACACCGCACACGGTCTCGTGAACTATCGCGAGGGAAGCGGGCATGGACGCCTTGTGCAGTACGGCAATTCACTCCGCATGACGCTGCACCACCCGATCCTCGGGGTGGGTCCCGGCAACTGGGCTGTCGCATATCCGGGGGTGGCGGCCGCTGGCGATCCTTCGCTCGCCGATGACGGCATGACCTCCAATCCGTGGCCGAGCAGCGACCTCGTGACCTGGCTCAGTGAGCGGGGACCGGCGGCCTTCGCCGTCCTCGCCCTCGCGATGCTCACCGTCGTGGTGGACAGCGTACGCCACCTGCGCGATCCACTGGACCCCGATCGCCGAGTGGATGCCGCACTGCTGCTCGCCTCGCTCGCCGCCATCGCGATCGTGGGAGCATTCGATGCGGTGATGGTGCTTCCCATCGGCGCCCTGATCGGCTGGAGCCTCATCGGAACGCTGGCACCGGAACAGCGCGAGCGTCGTGCCGTGGCAATGGGTGCGCGCGAGCGGGCGGTGGCTCTGGCGCTCCTGCTCATCTTTGCGGGGGGCGGCACGCTTCGCAGCACGCGTCAACTGCTGGCGATGCGCACCTTCAGCTCCACCACTCGCACGGCAGTCCTCGAGGAGGCGGCGGCGCTGGACCCGGGGAGTTACCGGATCCGCATCAGGCTGGCGGAGGCGTATCTCAGGCGGGGGCAGTGCACGAAATCGCGGCCACACGCTGCCGCGGCGCATGACCTGTATCCTGCTGCGCCGCGCGCGCGCCGCCTGCTTGCGCGCTGCGGCGGCTGACGTCAGCGCTCGGCGAGACTTGCGCGGTTCATCTCGTCGAGCATCACCGTCACACGCTCGATCTCGCCGGCGCTGATGGCCTCGCGCGGCGAGCGATCCTCGAGACCGCTGTTCGCCGTGTCCAGCCACTCAAAGGCGTCGTCCTCGTTCTCGAACTGCATCGACAGTTCGGCCAGGAGCAGGTCACGGATCTTCTTCTTGCGAATTCGCTTGTTCATGAGTGGTTCCGGAGCAGGAGGGTTCAGTGGGGATCGACAGTCTGTGGCGCCTGGACCAACGGCGCCGGCGCAGTGGGCTGATCGGCGTCGTCCGGGTACCTCGGCGCAACAGCTTCCAGCAACAGGGCCGGCGGGACAGGCTTGATCAGCATGGCCTGGGCACCGAAGGATACCGGTTCGAAATGCAAATTTCGCGCTCGCGCCGACCCTTCTCGAATCCACTGGCGCGGGGCCGACGTAGGGACTGTTGAGCCACTCGTGTCCTCTTTTCCGCGATCCTGAGGGAGGGCGAGGGGTATTGGATAGTGAACCTTCACTGCGCTCCTCCGGTTCATGGAGTGAGCTGCGGTGACTGTCCCGAAGGAGTAATCTCATGTTCCACATAGATCCTGATCGTCTGCGTGACGCACGCGCACTCGCCCTGTTCGTCGCCAGCGTGTGCGTGCTTCCCTTTACAGCCACTGCGCAGCCGTCCTATTCGTCGCAGCGGTCATCGCCTGTCAGCGTCTCCTCGTCCGTGATGGCCGTGGGCGAGCGCGCCGTGTACGACGTCCACCTGGCGGGTCGCACGGTGGGCACCGGTTCGCTCGAGATCCTCGGCTATGAACAGGTGGATGGGCACACCACCCTGCACGCCGCACTGCAACTGCAGGGCAGCCTGCTCTTCGCCCGCGTGAACGACCGCTTCGACACATGGATGGACCCCGCGCGCATCTTCTCGCGCCGGTTCGTGCAGGAGCAGTCCGAACTGGGACGTGACCGGCGCAAGTGGTACGACTTCTCGCCCGAGCAGCTGACGTATGTGGAGAAGCACACTGGTGTCGTCGATCGTCTGGCCAGCCGCGAGCCGCTTGACGACGTGTCGTTCCTGTACTTCGTGCGCACCATGCCGCTGCACGTGGGTGACGTGGACACCATTCCCCGCTATTTCAAGCAGGGGCACCCCGTGATCGTTCGCGTGCTGCGCAAGGAAACCGTCACGGTTCCCGCCGGCACCTTCCAGACGATCGTGGTACAGCCGACGATCGCCAACGCGGGCGGGTTGTTCGGGCAGGGAGGCAGGGCCGAGGTGTATCTCACCGATGATGCGGCGCGCTCGGTGGTGATGCTGAAGAGCCAGGTGCCCGTGCTCGGCGCCCTTACCCTCAGGCTGCGGGGGCTCTACTCCGGCAGCTGATGCGCCCCGGCGGGGCGGGCGGCCACCCCCGCGCCCACGGCAGCGCCGAGCAGGTCATCGAGGTCGGGGCGGTCGGTCGATTCCCACTCTTGCGCGATCTCCCGGAGATGCTCGCGTCGCGCGTGTACCAGCTGTCCGTACACCGTGCAGCCGGTATCAGTGAGCACCACGCGATGCTCTCGCGAGCCCGGCCCGATCAGGCCCACGCCCACGAGCTCCGCGAGTGCGCCCTCCGCCCGGGACGGCTCGATCTGGCGCTCGAGTGCGATGTCGAGGGGCAGTCGCTCCGGATGCCGCTCGATCTGCACCAGCAGCCAGGCGGCGAGCGGTGAGAGCGTGGAGCCCGCGCGTTCCACGATTCGAACGATGTGTTCGCGCTGCACTGCTCGATCGTCCAGCGCCAGCAGCGCGCGATACACCTGCTCCTCCGCCCCGGCCTCATCCGATGGCCTGCCGAACGCAGACGCTGCTTCCTCACCGGCCTCCTCGGTGGACGCCGCGATCGTGGCGCGCAGTGGCATTTCCGGAATGAAGAGCGCGAGCACGAATCCCACGACCCCAACGGCGGTCGCCACGAGGAACACCGTGTTGAGCGAATGCGTGAAGGCGGCGAAGTACAGGTTGCGCACCGTCGGCGCCATGCCGGCGATCGTCGCCATGTTGATGCCCTGTCCCGAGGCGCCCGCAGGCAACTGTGAGCCGAGGTTGTGCGCGAGTCGCGCGGAGAAGATCGCCCCGAGAATGGCCGTGCCCAGCGATCCGCCGATTAGGCGAAACAGTGTCGCTCCGGAGGTGGCGACCCCCAGGTCGCGATAGTCCACGGCATTCTGCACGGCGACAATCAGCACCTGCATCACCATCCCCAGCCCCAGCCCCACCACGAGCATGATGAGCGAGGATTGCAGCGCGGTGGTATTCACGCCGAGCCGTGACAGCATGAACAGTCCTGCCGTCATCACCGCAGTGCCCATGATCGGGAATCGCTTGTAGCGGCCGGTCCGGCTGATGAGTTGTCCGGAGACGATCGACATCACGAGCATCCCGCCCATCATGGGAAGCATCTGCAGTCCCGACGCCGTCGGCGTCGCACCCCGCACCACCTGCAGGTACACAGGCAGGTAGGTGACGGAGCCGAAGAGCGCGAACCCCACCACCAGGCCGACCGACGACGTCACCACGAAGGCGCGCTGCGTGAAGAGTCGCGGCGGCAGCACCGGTTCCGCTGCCCTCCGTTCCGTCACCACGAACAGCCCGAGTGCGAGCAGCGCGGACGCGATGAGTGTGATCATGAACGACGACGACCACGCGTATGCCGTGCCCCCGAGATCCGCGACGAGGGTGAGCGCGCTCAACACCACCGCGAGCAGTGCCGCTCCCACATAGTCGATCGAGTGGCTGCGCCGTTCGGATCGCGACGGGAGCGTGGCGCCGAGCACGACGAGGGCGAGCAGGCCAAGGGGAATGTTGACGTAGAAGATCCAGCGCCAGGAGAGATGCGTGGTGAAGTATCCACCCAGCAGCGGGCCGGCGATGCTCGCTGCGCCGTACGCGGCGCCGAAAATCCCCTGGTAGCGGCCACGGTCCCGCGGAGGGATGATGTCGCCCACGACCGCTTGCGTGGTGACCATGAGGCCACCGCCGCCGAGCCCCTGGATTGCACGGAAGGCAATGAGTTGCGTCATGCTCTGACTCAGGCCGCAGAGCGCGGAGCCCGCCAGGAAGAGCACCACCGCCGACTGCAGCACGATCTTCCGGCCATAGAGGTCGCCCAGCTTCCCGTACACCGGGGTGACGACCGTCTGCGCGAGGAGATACCCCGTGACCACCCACGCCAGATGCTCCAGCCCACCGAGGGTGGAGACAATCGTGGGAAGCGCGGTGGAGACAATGGTGGAATCCAGGGCCGCGAGCAGCATGACCAGGAGCAGGCCGCTGAACGCCACGAGGATCTGGCGATGCTGGAGCGCAGGAGGCATGCGGCAGTACGCCGACATCGTGCCAGCGATGCGCGGGGCACACGAGTTGCCCTCCACGTGCGCTCACCCGTTCAGGAGTCCGCGTTGAGCCTCATCGATCTCGTCCACCAGAATCTCGGCGACGCCGAAATCCAGCAGATCAGCCAGCAGATCGGTGCCGACCCGTCCGCGACGCGCAGTGCTGTGGAGTCGGCACTGCCGATGCTGGTGGGCGGTATGGCCCGCACGGCGCAGAATCCGTCCGCAGCCAGTGGCATGGAAGGGCTGCTCGGTTCCAGCGGCGGCTTGCTGGGCGGCCTGGGGAGCATCATCAGCGGCGCCGGTGGCGGCGGCGGGCTTCTGGGGGGCCTCGGCAGCATCCTCGGGCAGCATCAGGACACGGTGGAGGGCGGCGTGCAGCAATCGTCCGGGCTGGATGGCAATCAGGTAAAGAAACTGCTCATGATCCTGGGCCCCATCGTGATGGCCGTGCTTGCGCAGAAGCGGTCGCAGTCCACCGGTACTCCGGCTCCGGTGCAGGATGAGCTGCAGCAGGAGGCCCAGCAGGCGCAGGCACAGCACGGGCATCACACCAATGTGGGTGGGATTCTGGGAAAGATCCTCAACCAGGTCGAGAGCTGACATCGTCGTGCACGATGCTTCGGCCGGGGCGACGATCACACTCGGCATCCGGCTGAAGCGGCACGTGGATGGTTCGGCGTCGCTCACCTGTACACGTGCCGATGGCAGCAGTACCTGGCAACGGCACCAGGGGCCCAGTGGCGCCGTGATGCCGCATCACGATCTCACGCACTTCGCCGTGGAGACGAGTCTCCACTATCGCGAGGGATTCTTCGGGCTGATCGCCCAGGGCTGGGAGATCGCGGATTTCGCGCGGCCATGGCCCAGGGGGCCGATTCCGGACAGCGCGCTCGAGGTGGAACTCATCGTCGGCTTCTTCGACGCAGAGCGACGCGAAGGCCTGCAGTGGACGTCGCAGGAGTTTCTGGCGCACGCGGATGTGTACGTCGCCGCGCGACAGGCGCAGCACCCCGGTCGTGCGATCCCCCGACGGGATCTGAACGACGAGGAGATCGAACGCGTGCGCGCGTGTCGCGACGAACTGTCGAGCGAGTGGGCCCGCACGCCGACCGGTAGTGCCCTGGATCTCCAGTTCGCGGTGCACACGCAAGCGGCATCATCCTGACGCCCACAGGTGCATGGCGGCATAGCTTCGCCACGGGCGCCACCCCTCGCTGCGCTCGAGCATCCGCGCGGGAGTGAGTGCGCCGAGTCTCCGGCGAAGCACGAGATCGCCGTGAGGAAAGGCATCCGGCCATCGCAGCACGCGCATCGCCACGTAGTGCGCTGTCCACGGGCCGATGCCGGGGAGCGCCTGAAGCGAGTCGATGACGTCCCGCACAGCGATTCCGGGCGTGAGCGAGACCTCGTCGTTCACGAGCGCTCGCGCCAGCGTCAGGAGTGTGCGCGCGCGCGACGGCATCACACCCAGTGCGGCAATCTCCGACTCGCAGGCGGCGGCAATGCGTGCGGGGGTGGGGCTGGATCGCTCCAGACCACTGATGGGAGTGGCCACCGGTTCACCGAACAGGCGTGCAAACCGCTCCGCAAGTGTGGACGCGCCAGCCACACTCACCTGCTGGCCGAGGATGGCGCGCACCGCGACATCGAATGCGTCGAACGCTCCGGGGACACGCAGTCCGGGGCGCGCGGCAAGCAGTGGCGCGAGCAACGGGTCGGCGGAGAGCTGCTCCGCGATCACATCCGGGCGCGCGCCGAGGTCGAAGAGGTTGCGCAGACGGGTGAG
>JBBSVF010000013.1:0-21102 GCA_038233745.1 Gemmatimonadales bacterium | reverse complement strand
GGTGGTGCCCGGCAACCAGACGGCACCACGCGCGTCCACGAAGGCACTGCCGGAATCAACGGCGTGCACGTGGCCCAGCAGGTTGCGCACCCATGCGCCAGCGGGTGCCGACGCGCGAACGAGATGCGACAGCGCGTCGGGCAGTGGCTCCCCCGCGGCCTCGTCGTCCATCGCATCCAGGGGCAGCAGCAGCAGCGGCCCCGGCTGCGCTTCTGCATGCCAGGCCCGGATGGCATCGGCGACGGCGGCATCGCGCACCAGCACTGCGTGCACCGAGTTGCCCAGGAACTTCTCCACCAGCGCGGCCGACCCTTCGTCGGCCCCGATGAAGTCGGAGAGCGGACCCAGCACCGCGCCGGCCCCGAACTGCTCTCGCTCGTCCAGCAGTCGCGATGCGGCCGGCGCGAGACCAACACGATCCCGCTCCAACTGCTCCAGCGCGTTCACCCGGCCCTGGAGCGACGTGAGCGCTTCATCCGCGCGGAACAGCTCTGCGCGTGCGAGCGACTCCTGTTCACGCATGCTGCGATCATCCGCCCGCGCCTGTTCCAGCGCGGCGAGGGCTTCTGCCGCCACAGCCGCAGCCGCCTCGGCATCCGCCTGTGACGTCTCATGCTCGCGCAGGGCGCTGGCGCGCGCGTCGTCCAGCGCAAGGCGCTCCGTGGCCAGCAGTTCCATCCGCTGTTGCAGCTCTGCGCTTTCGCGGCCGCCGCGCTCGCGATCGTGCTCCAGCCGCCGCATTCGATCCTGCTGGACGCGCAGCTCGCGTTCCGCCTGTTCCACACCGGCGCGCGCATCGGCAAACGCGCGACGAATCTCGTCCTCAGACTCCTGATGCGCCGAGAGCTGCGACTCGGCATCGTCGAGCGCGGCCAGCACCTCCACGAGGCCGAGTGACGCCGCCTCCCGTTCCGCAGCGATCCTCGAACCGGTTTCCTCGCCAGCGCTCGCCTCCGCTTCCGCGCGCTGCCGGCGTGACATCGTATTGCGCTGCCGTTCCTGGGCGACTGCCATTTCACCGCGAATACGCTGCACCTGTTCGCGCTGCGCGGCCACCAGTCGCGAGAGCTCATTGCGCTGCGCTTCCGATCCCGCGCGGTCACCATGCGCTGTCTCGCGCGCCTGCTCGGCATCGACCATCGCCGCCTCGGCCGCCGGCAACTGTTCGCGCAGCTCCACCACACGCGCGTCCAGCGTGGCGAGCTCGTCACGCCAGGCGATCATCGACCGTCCGGCCAGCGAGATCTCGACTGTGAAGCGGCGCTCCATGATCTCGGCATGCCGCTCGGCGCGCTTGCGCTGGCGCGCGAGACTTCGCACCTGGCTCGACACCTCGTTGATCAGGTCGTCGAGCCGCTGCAGATCGCCCGTCGTCTCCTCGAGCCGGCGCTCCGTGGTGCGTCGGCGGTCGCGATACAGGCCCACACCAGCGGCCTCCTCGAACAGTTCACGGCGATCGTCCGGGCGGTCGGAGAGCAGGGCGTCGATCATCTTGCTCTCGATCACCACGCCGGTGCCGGCTCCCAGTCCGGTGCCCCGCAGCATGTCGGAGATATCGCGCAGACGGCACGGGGCGCGATTCAGGAAGTAGTCGCTGTCGCCCGAGCGCGAGAGCCGCCGCGTGATCACGACTTCCTTGAATGGCACGGGCAGAATGCCCTCGTCATTCGAGAAGTGCAGCGACACCTCGGCAACATTCACCGCGCGCCGGGCGGACGAGCCCTGAAAGATCACTTCGTCCATCTTGGCGCCACGCATGAGCCTTGCGCGCTGCTCGCCGAGAACCCAGCGCACCGCATCGCTCACATTTGACTTGCCGCAGCCGTTCGGGCCCACGATTGCCGTGACGCCGGGCTCGAACACGAGCGTTGTCAGGTCGGCGAAGGACTTGAATCCGTGAAGCTCGAGCTTGGTCAACCGCACTAGAATATTCTCCCGAGACGATACACCAGCGTGGGGGTGAGGCCCGCATCACGCACTGAGGGCACGGCGACGGCAGCATGCTGCGGCGTCTCGTACGCTCCGAAATACAGATTGTAGCTGCCGTCACCCTGCTGCAGCGCATATACGGGATAGCCGCGCGCAACGTAGCGCGTGCGCGTGGCACCCACGTCTGCTTCGCTGAGCTGCGACTGCACCAGAAACGCCAGGGGGACTGACACCACGGTGCCCACCGTCGGCGCGAGCACGTGTCGCTCACGCAGCCCGGCAAGCATCGAGTCGGCCGCGCCACGTGTGATGAAGGCGCCGCCGACGAGCAGATGGAAGCGCGTGCGCGGATCGATGCCATACGTGGCGGCGGCGATCTGCTGGTACTTGCTGCGAAGGGTGAGAATCGCGCCTGATCGTGTGGTCGTGGTTTCCAGGCGCACGCCGAATGCGGATGCTTTCGACGAATCGCCGGGGTTTGCTGGAATCAGCACCGGAAACGAGTCGGCGGGCAGGACGACTCCCGCCATGCGCAGACTGTCGCCGCGAACGCTGTCCACCCGCTGCATGAGTTCGCGCTCCGTGAGCAGTGTGCCGGCTACTGCGCTGTGTGCGACCGGAGTGTCCTGCGCCACGCCGGACTTTGGCGTATAGTCCACGAGTGGGCGACGCAGGAACCAGATCATCAGGCCCGCGAGCCCGAGCGCGACCACGACACCTGCGACGCCCGCAAGGCGGCGCGCGTTCGTTCGCTGAGGCGACCGGCGCAATGTCGCCGGCACACTCGTCGTCGACGGCTCCGCAACCGGTGCAATCGCCAGCGCCGTGTGCCCACGCCGCACCGGCCGCAGCCACGCGAGCGACTGCGCCACCGCGAGATCGGGCGGCACCACATCGCCTACCACCACCGCGCCATCCGTGGCGTCCACGAGTTCGCGCAGTCGTGCCGCATCGGCCGAGGCCACCAGGACCAGCAGCGCGCCGATTTCGCGAAAGCCCGCCGTGAGCCGCTTCCACCTCGGGTGAGGGAACAACGTCTCCGCATCCAGATCCTCGCTGCCGGTGCGAAGCACGAAGAGCGTGTTCGAGTTGTCAACGGCGTGCGCAATACGGTTCAGCGACACACCGTACTGAAAGCTGTCGATGATGCCTGGTGGATCTTCGCCTGGTGCGAGAGCGACGAGCAGCGGTGCGTCGCCGAACAGATCACCGACGGACACGGGCCGGTGCTGCGATTGCACGCGCGCGATGCCGAGCGCCACCTGCGTGGCCGACTCCGCATCCGCACCCACGACCACGATGGCGTGGCATGCATCGAGTGAGACGCCGAGCTCGCGCCCGCGATCCTCCCACTCGCTCGCCGTCACGGACCGCCCTCGTACACCCAGTACGACTGCCTGGACTCGCGCCCGACTCGCTCGGCGTCTTCACGCGTGGGATACGGACCCATGACCACGCGGTACACCGCGGCGCCGTTCCGCGTGGCAGTCACCACACGCGCATTCTCCCCGTTCACCCGGATCTCGGCCGCCAGTTCGCGCGCCCGGTCCTGCACGAGCAGGGCAGCAAACGAAACAGTCCACACCTGTGTCCGGCGCGGTGTGGAGTCCACCGCCGGGGCGGGGGGCATCACCGCGGAATCCGAGCCCACCACCACTGTATCCGCCATTGCGGCACTGTCCTGCGGCGGTGGTGCGAAACTCACGGGGCTGTCAAGCCGCGCATCGCGCGCGCGAAAACCTGTCCACTGGAACGGATACCAGATGTCGGCCGCGCCGTCGGCGATTCGTGCGCCGGGGCGCAGCGTCTCCGCGTCCACCATCACCACATCCTTCCCCTGCGCGAGTGCAACACTGCCGTCAGAGCCCACGTACGGCAGATCACTGCGCCACCCCGTCGCCACCACGCCCACCTGACGGTTGGTGCCCAGGGCGATCACCGCCGCGCTGTCGGTTCCCTCCGGGCGCGCCAGAAGGTACCGACCGAGCGCATCCACCCGCAGATCGGACGCATGCCACCCCAGCTCGATCGCACCAACCACCGCGTCGCGATAGCGATCCACGATCTGCACTTTCGTGCCCGAGGTTGTCACCACGAACACGCGGTCGCCACTCGGGGTTGCGGCCAGCACCTCGATGGGCTCCTCGAAGGTGATGGTGCTGGTGGGCTGCATCGTGCGCGTCCGAACCCCCGTCAGCGTTCGGCCCGACCCGAGGTAGAGGCGGTCGCCAACCTGCGTCCGAAGCGTGCGATCCACCTTCCCGATCGTCACCGAATCCAGGATGTGCGTGCCGGGGGGACGAACGCGCCAGACCACCGATCCGCCCCCTCGCTCGCCGAGTACCAGCACTGTGCCGTCGGACTGCGGGAAGACCGCGCGCGCCGGAACCGGGGGCTTGAAGTGCCATGCCCCCGCGGGTCCCAGCCGGTCGACGCCGCCATCGCTCGTGATCGCGAAGATCGTGGAGCCGTCGGCCGACGCAAGTCCCGTCAGCTTCGCCCTGGACAGTTGCGACGCTCCGCCCTGGCGAAAGTCCAGCCGCGCCGGCGCGCCCTTGGTCGTGATGTACGCGATCGTCCCGGCCTCGTCATCGAATGCCAGCACGCGAGCGGGTGCAGGGACGTCGGCGGAGCGCCAGATGACGCTGTCCGGACGGGGATACGCGTACACGCGCGCCTCACCCCCGGCGCGGGGTACACGCAGCACGAGATGATCGGGACCACGCCCCGCGGGAGCAGAGGTCGACGTCTGCGCACTGGGGTCAGCGGCTGGGTCGCCACGACCACAGGCCGCGAGCATCAGCAGAACGACGAGGGCGGAAGTACGCACAGTCGGAAGCTACCTGCCGTCGAGAGGGGAGACGAGGGCCGGGCCGAGGCCGGTCAGGGCGTGGTGTCCGCCGAGATGGGCACCGACGTGGCGTCTGCCCACAGCCGCTCGAGCTGGTAGAAATTCCGCAGTGTGGGATGGAACACGTGCACCACGAAGTCCACATAGTCCAGCAGCACCCAGCGCCCCTGCTGCAGCCCTTCCACATGATGCGCCATCTGCCCGGTATCGGCCTTGAGATCTTCCATCAGGGAGCTGCCGAGCGACCGCACGTGCGTGTCGGAGGTTCCGCTCGCGATGAGGAAGTAGTCGGTCATGTCGGACACGCCGGCAAGGCTCAACAACACGACATCCGCGGCCTTGTGATCCACAAGAATGGCTGCTGCGCGCTGGACCAGCTCGGCGACGGCCGCGCTGGAGGTTGCGGAATTACGGGCGGGACTGGACATGCGACTTTATGGAAAGAGGAGACGGTGATGCGGTCCGGCCGGGGCGTGACGCCCCGCACTGCGTACGCCGTGCGGAGTGTCGCGCGCCATGCAGGCTACTGCTTGATGACCCAGATGCGGATCTCGGGCTTCACGTCCGCATGCAGACGAACCGGCACGCGGTAGACGCCGAGTGCCTTGATGGGCTCGTGCAGATCGATGAGACGCCGTTCGATGTGGAACCCCTGGCTCTCGAGCTGCTCGGCGATGTCCGCCGTGGTGACGGACCCGAACAGCTTGCCTTCTTCGCCGACGCGCGCGGAGAAGGTGAGCTGCACTTCCTCGAGCCGCTTCGCGAGCTCGGATGCCGACTCGCGGCGTTCGCTTTCGGCGGCCTCGAGGCGTGACCGTTCGGCGGAAATGCGCTTGAGATTCCCCGCCGTCGCCTCGTAGGCGAAGCCGCGGGGCAGCAGATAATTGCGCGCGTATCCGTTCTTGACCGTCACGACATCGCCCGGATGACCGAGGTTGTCGACAGCCTGTCGCAGAATGATTTCCATGAAAAAAGCCTCAGATTACGTGGTAGGGCGCGCCCGACGGCGCCAGTCGGCCCAGGTATCCCCCAGGCCCAGCCCGAAGGCAGCGAGAGCCAGCAACAGAAATCCGGTGACCGCCACCAGATTCAGCACCGGCCAGAACAACATGCAGAAGCCCGCGAACAGCGCGGCCGCGAGCGCGCCTGGGGCCAGGAACCAGGAGAGCACGCCGAGACCGCGGACAGCGTAGAGCGCACCAAAGAAGAGCAACAGATTCCGGCCCGCCATGTCCAGAAACCCCATGGTCGGCACGAAGACGATGGTGAGACCCGCGATCAGTCCCCACACGAACTGATCGTTGAAGCGAAAATCCCGCAGCACTCCCAGTGGCGCGCCGAGCCGGCTTCGGGCAATCCGGTGATACGTCGCCCATCCGAGCGCGAGGGCCACCAGACTCTCGAGCAGGAGCAGCGAGGGAAATACGACCGAGCCGCTGCTCGCCACCTCGCGTGAGCGCGCCTCGAACTCATCGAGCATCACATTCATTTGCGGCATGTTCTTCACCGCCTCGGGATGCTCGGTGCCGAACGAACGGAAGGCCGTGAGCGTCTGCGTGTTGCGACGTGCGAGTTCGACGGTGACCGATGACCGCAACCGGCTCGCGCTCAACGGGCCGCTCACACTCAGGATCAGCACGAGTCCCAGGGCCAGCCCGAGCGTCGTGAGGGCGCGCGGAAAGAAGGGACGCGTGGGAAGCAGCAGGCAGACGAGCCCGAAGGCACCGGCCACGAGCAAACTCCACCCCCGCACGAGATTGTAGAACGAGCCCGGAGCAGACGGAAGCCGGACGACATACAGCGCGAGTCCCACCCACACGACGGCCAGCACGAAGCGGCCGCCGGCCCACCACCCCACCAGACAGCAGGCCGCGATGGCCGGCAGCAACAGGAGCAGCGTGTCTTCCACCGGCAACAATGCGTTGATCGGTGGCACGTGTGGAAGAAAGAGGAACACGGCGAGCGCGAGGAGCAATGATCCCCATCCGCGCTCGGCCGGTGCCGGGACCGCGACGTCGGTCATCCTAGCTCTGAAGACCGCGGGTATAAGGCAGCAGCGCCAGATACCGCGCGCGCTTCACTGCTGTGCTGAGCTGACGCTGATGGCGCGCGCACACACCGCTGAGACGGCTCGGCAGGATCTTGCCGTGATCGGTGATGAAGCGGCCGAGGGTACGCTCGTCCTTGTAATCCACGAAGCGCACGCGGGTCTCGCAGAAGGGGCAGGCCTTTGATGGGCGTCTCATGGTTATTCCTCGTCCTCGTCGTCGTCTTCCGCACGCTTCTTGGCGAGCGCGAGCTCTTCTTCCGTCATCGGCGGCGCGCCGACTTCGTGCTCGAAGATGGTGAGCAGATGGCGGATCAGGCCGTCGTCGAGCTTGAGCGCACGCTCGTACTCCGGAATCCCTGCGGTGTCGGCTTCGAAGCGGGCCACGACGTAGTAGCCGTTCTCCTTCGTGCCGATGGGGTAGGCCAGCTGGCGGCGGCCCCAGTGATCGAGCGTCATCTCTCCCGTGGTGCCGAGGAGCTGATGAAACCGATCGAGCTTTTCGTTGACGGCGCTGTCTTCGAGTGCAGAGTCGAAGACATAGACCGCCTCGTATGGACGTGGCATGTCCTGGCAATCCTCCCTTTGGACGTAACCGCCCCCGGCTGGTTGCCTGAACCGGGGGAGGGGAATGAAGCGTGACGGCGCGGTTCGCCGGACGCGTTGTGACAGCCCCTGAAGTTAGCGCATCCCCGGGCGGGAAAACAGTGCCGGTTGGCGATGCGGCTCCGGCTGTGCATTATGGCCGCCAAGTGGCGATACTCCACATCGACAGATGCGCTCCCCTCCGCCAGTCATGACGCCAGTCGTTCCACCCGCGAACCTCCCGGCCGCCAGGCTGCGATCCACCGCGTCCCCACTCGGTGAATTCGCTGCATTCTCTCTGGCGGCCAACGGCAGCATTGCGGCCTGGAGCGCGGCTGCCGCCGGCGTCACCGGATTCACGGCCGCCGAGATCATCGGATCGCCGCTCCGGCGACTGTGTCCGGGCCCGGAGGGGGCAGGAGCCGACGCGTCAGAGCTTCTGGAGCGCGCCCGCCGCGATGGACGAACGACAATGGAGCTGGAACTCGTGCGCAAGGACGGCGGCGTGATGAGCTGCGAGCTGGCGATGCACGTGCTGCGCAGCGAGGCCGGTGCCCTCTCCGGGTTTACCGGGCTCCTGCGCGACCTCTCGGCGCAGCGCCTCGCGGAGGCCGGTCGTCGCGCGCGGGTTGAGCGACTGTCGGCCCTGGCCGTGACGCAGCGTGATGTCACGCAGTACGGGCTGGAGCTCGCTGTCCTGCTGCCACGGATCGCGAACCGCGCCCGCGAGCTCACCGGCGCCCAGACCGCCATTCTCGAGCGGCGCGCCGGGCGTGAGGGCCTTCGACGCGCTGTCGCCGGCGACGCGGCGCTGGACACTCCGCTCGGCGCACTCGTCGCGCCGCACGGGTCGGCCACGATGGGCGCACGACTGCGCTCACTGCGCTATGACGACCTGACCGAGTCTCCCGATATCCTCGCCGACGCCTGCGACCGGATGGGCGTGTCCTCGCTCCTCGCGGTGCCGATTCTCCACGAGCGGGCGACCATCGGCTGGCTCGCCGCGCTCTCGCAGGATGGTGCCGCCTTCGGCGGCGATCAGGCCGCCACGCTCGAACTGATGGCGACGCTCATCGGCGGTCCCCTGGCGCAGGCGCAAACGCACGAGAGCCGGCGTCTGCTGGTGCAGGACCGGGTCCGGGCGCAGGCCGCACAGCGTGAGAGTGAAGCCCGATTCCGCACGGCAATGGATGCGTCCCTCGACGCGTTGCTGATCGCGGCGGCGATCCGGGACGGTCGTGGTGAGATCGTGGACTTCGCGGTGCTGGATGTGAACCGAAGTGCCGAGTCCATGTTCGCGCTGGGGCGCGAGACACTCCTGGGCGCACGCATTGCCGGTCAGGCTGGCGGACTGGCGCTCGCCTCGCTGGAGGAGCTGTCCGCGGTGGTGATCACGCGCGCACCGGCGGAGTTCCTGCGTCGCCAGGACGATACGGACGGGACGTCGCGCTGGATGCAGCAACAGGTGGTTCCCTTCGAGGATGGCGTCACCATCACCATGCGCGACGTCACGACACGCGTGCAGGCGGACGAGGCGATCCAGCGGGCGCGCGAGACGGCCGAAGGCGCGAACCGTGCGAAATCCGATTTTGTGGCCCGCATGAGTCACGAACTGCGCACGCCACTCAACTCGGTGATCGGGTTCACGAACATCCTGCTGAAAAACCGGAGGGCGGCGCTCGATGAGAGCGATCTCCAGTATCTCCACCGGGTGCGAGGCGCAGGCACGCACCTCCTCGCGCTCATCAACGACGTGCTGGATATCGCCAAGGTGGAGGCGGGCCGCATGACGCTGGAGAAGGTGCGCGTGGAGATCGTGCCGCTGGTGCGGTCGGTCATGGCCCACCTGCAGCCGCAGGCGCAGCAGGCCGGGATCTCGCTGGAGCTGGAGAGTGACGAGGAAACGGCAATCCTGTTCGCGGACCCGGACAAGGTGCGTCAGGTGCTGATCAATCTCATGGGCAACGCCCTCAAGTTCACGCCGAGCGGGGGCGTGACCGTACGCGTGTTTGCCAGTGGCGACGACGGGTCCGGTGCGGCACTCGTTGAGCGAATCGAGGTGACCGACACGGGCATCGGTATTCCGCAGGACAGACTCGATGCAGTGTTCGAGGCGTTCGAGCAGAGCGATTCCTCGACGTCTCGGCAGTATGGCGGGACGGGGCTGGGACTATCGATCTCGCGAGCGCTCTGCCACGCGATGGGCCTTACGCTGAGTGTGCGAAGCGAGGAAGGAGTGGGCACGAGTTTCCTGATCGGAATTCGAAAGGCCACGCCAGCGGTGCGATAAAGCGTCACGGCGGTGCGGGCACATGAACGAAGCAGGAAGGTGGGCGAGGTGCCCACCTTCCTGCCTTGTTCATCTGCGGTCCGCTGCCACGAGCCAGACCAGCGTGTTACTTGATGGTGGCGACCAGCGACGTGCCGCTGAAGCCGAACGAATCCACCAGCACATAGAAGATGCGCGCCCCGGGATTGGCGATGGTGCAGGTTTCGTTGGTGTCGGGACCCGCGGCAAAGCAGGAGAAGCCGGCCGTTGCCGTGTAGCTCTGAGCGGATGGCGGACGTACTCCCGCGCGGACGAAAAGGTCCACGTCACCCGAGCCACCCGACAGCGCGACGGTGAGCGAGGTGGCACCGACCGGCACGACGATGCGATAGAACGTCTGCGCGCCATCGGCACCGCCGAGGCCCGCGACGGACACGCCACTGGTGAGCACCGTCTCGTTACCCGGCGCCGGATCGACCGTGAAGGTGACGGCGGACTGCTTGGTGGGATCGCCGACCGAGATGGCCGTGATGCTGGTTGTGCCCGCGCCCACCGGCGTGACGACGCCCGTCGACGAGACGGTGGCGACGCTGGTGTTGGTAGACGTGAACGTCACACCGGCGTTCGCGTTGTTCTGCACTGCCGCGGTAATCGTGCGCGTCGGGCCACCGACCCAGGAGAACGCGCTGTTGGCGGAAGTGGTGACGATCGTCGACACCACGTTGACCACGACACTGGTGTTGACTGTCGGGTCCGCCTGGGACGTGATCAGAATTGAGGTGGAACCATCCGAAACGGCCGTGACCAGGCCGGTGCTGCTGACCGTGGCGATGCCGGGAACCACAGAGGTATATGTCAGGCCGGTGTTGGAGC
This sequence comes from Gemmatimonadales bacterium, assembly GCA_038233745.1. Classification (GTDB taxonomy): domain Bacteria; phylum Gemmatimonadota; class Gemmatimonadetes; order Gemmatimonadales; family Gemmatimonadaceae; genus AG11. Next base: position 10,548 of record JBBSVF010000013.1, on the reverse strand, counting down.
TGCCGTTCACCGTGGCCGCAATCTGCGTGGTGTTGGACTGCCCACGGATCAGCGTCACCGAAGACTTGGTCACGGCGATGGAGACGCCGGATGACACCGGTTGAGTGATCGGAGCCACAGTATCGCTACCGCACGCGACAACGGTGCTCATACTCACCACGATCAGGCTGGCAAGACGAACAAGGGAGCGCCGGGGAATGTCAGCGAGCAACGACGTATGCGAACGAGGGGAAATCTGGGCCATGTATCACCTTACGCTGTGGGAATGATGGACAGGAGACCCCGCAACATGTGACGAGAACGTCAATCATGCCAGAGGCAAAAACATCGTCGGCGGTTCCGGAGGAAGCGAGCCCGACAGGACGGTCAGACGTTGAAGCGAAAGAGCAATACATCGCCATCCCGCACGACATACTCCTTTCCTTCCTGACGCATGAGCCCCTTGTCCTTGACCCCCTTCCACCCCCCATTCGTCACGAAGTCGCTGTATCCGGCAGTCTCTGCCTTGATGAAGCCTCGCTCGAAATCAGAATGAATCACCCCGGCGGCCTGGGGCGCGGTATCGCCCCGGCGGATGGTCCACGCCCGCACTTCCTGCTCACCCGCGGTGAAGTAGGTCTGGAGTCCAAGGAGCTGAAACCCCGCCGCGATGAGCCGGTCGAGTCCGGCACTTTCCAGTCCCAGCGTCGTCAGGAAGTCCCCTCGATCCTCCGGGGGGAGCTCGGCCAGCTCGCTCTCGATCTTCGCCGAGAAGGTCACGACCTGCGCCAGCTCGCCGCTCGCCTCGATGGCCGCCCGGAGCGCACGGACATGCTCTCCCTCCTCACCCGCCAGCTCGGAATCGGTGACGTTGGCGGCGTAGAGGATGGGCTTGGCCGTGAGCAGGGAGAGGGGCTTCAGCGCAGCGAGCTGTTCAGGAGACAGCCTGGCCTCCCACAGTCCCTTCCCCTCCTTGAGAAACTCGTGAGCTCGCTCGAGGGTGGGCAGTTCCGCCAGCGCTTCCTTGTCTCCCGTCTTGGCAGAACGCTTCACCCGGTCCAGCCGCTTCTCCACCGTGGCCAGGTCTGCCAGCGCCAACTCGAACTCGATCACCTCGCGGTCCCGCACCGGATCCACCGATCCCATCACGTGCAACACGTCGTCATCGTCGAAGCAGCGCACGACATGCACGATGGCATCCGTCTCCCGGATGTTGGCCAGGAACTGATTACCCAGTCCTTCGCCCTTCGATGCTCCCTCGACGAGTCCGGCAATGTCGACGAACTCCACGGCCGCCGGCACGGTGCGCTGCGGATTCACCACCCGCGCCAGCTCCGCCAGGCGCGCATCGGGCACGGTGACCCGGCCCACATTAGGATCCTTCGTGGCGAACGGATAGTTCGCGGCGAGGACGCCTGCGCTGGTCATGGCGTTGAAGAGGGTGGACTTGCCGACATTCGGCAGGCCGACGATTCCGAGTCTGAGCATTGTGTCTCTGTGGCGTGTGCGGGAGGGGCGTCCCGAAAGCTAACGCGCGGAGCGAGGGCGCCGGTCAGGGTCTCGACTGGACATCCAGCGCCGCTTTCATTCCGCCGACCAACCAGGCCTCGATGGCGTCGGTCATCACTGGAAAGATGGCCCGGATGGCCTCCGTGTCGCGGCGGCCCACCGCGCCCAGTACATAGTCGGACAGGGGACCGCCGGGCGCTCGCTCGGGATCCCCGATGCCAATGCGAAGCCGGGGATACTGCTGCGTGCCGATCGACTGCTGGATGGACTTGAGGCCGTTATGTCCCGCTGTTCCGCCTTCGGCGCGCACTCGCCACGTGCCCGCGGGAATGGCGACGTCGTCCACCAGCACCAGCAGATCGGTGGCCGCCGACCAGAATGGGCGACGCGCGTACTGCACCAGCACAGCGCCGGACAGGTTCATGAAGGTCTGTGGCTTCGCGAGTCGCACCGCCTCCCGCGCGGCGCCCACCGTCCCCTGCGCCACCCGTGCCTGCCCATCCTTCTTCCAGCCGTCGAACCCCCATCGGCTGGCCAGATGATCCACGAGCCACCAGCCCACGTTGTGGCGCGTGTGCTCGTACTCCTTGCCGGGGTTGCCGAGTCCGAGAATCACCTTCATGACCGATCCGCGCGGGTGAGATGGTCCAGTGTACATGTTGCGACGGCTCCGTCCGGGAGAGACGGAGCCGTCGCCAACGTGTGGAGCGCGATGACGCTACTTGGCGTCTTCGTCTTCCTTCGCCTTGCGGATCACTTCCGGCTCGTCGGCCGGGTCGGCTACGACGGCTTCGACTGCGGCACGCGGGGCGATCACGGCGCAGATGGTGGCGTCGCCATCGGTCTGCACATCCACCCCATCCGGAATGGTGATGTCGCGTACATGCAGGGAGTGACCCGTCTGCAGGGCGCTCACGTCCACGTCGAAATGGTTGGGAATGTTGGAGGGGAGTACGAACACGTGCACGCTGTGGAGAATCTGCTCCAGCAGAGCGCCGCTCATCCGCACGCCTTCCGGGGTGCCCACAAACACGATCGGCACGTCGACGCCGATCTTCTCGCCGGCCACGACCTCCTGGAAATCCACGTGCAGGATCTGCTTCTTGTATGGATGACGCTGGATCTCGCGGATCAGCGTCCGCGAGGTGGCGCCGGCGATGCCGACCTCCACGATGGTGCTGCCAGCGGCGATGTGAGAGAGAAGCTTCTCCAGCTCGCGTGCGTTCACGGAGAGCGACAGCGGCTTGCGGCCGTGTCCGTAGAGGATGGCGGGCACGCGGCCAGCCGCGCGCAGCTTCCGCGCGACGCCCTTGCCCGAGTCGGCGCGCTCTTCGGCGCTCAATGTAGCTGATGCCATGCTGTTCGGTCCTGAGGCAAAACGATCGTTCGACTGCAGCGATCCGCGAACCCGGTGCTACTCTCAGGCGGCTGCGTCCGCCCTACCATGCCGGTGCTGCCATCGGCAGCGTTTCGCGGGGTCCACCACCTGCACCTGCCCTGCACCAGTAAATCTAATCGAACAGGCTGGACACGCTCTGTTCGGCGTGCGTGTACCGCACAGCCTTCGCCAGCAGTTCGCCCACCGACAGGATAGTGAGCTTGTCGAACCGTCGATCCTCGGGCACGAGAATGGTATCGGTGACCGCCACCTCGGTGATGGGTGCGGCCATGAGCCGCTCCCGGGCGGGACCGCTCAACAGCGCGTGCGTGGCGCACACATAGATGTCCCGCGCGCCAAGGGACTTGAGGGCACGTGCCGCCTCGGTCACCGTGCCTGCCGTGTCGATCATGTCATCGGCCAGAATGCAATCCCGCCCCTCCACGTCACCGACGACATTCACCACCTCACTCACGTTCGCGCGCGGGCGCCGCTTGTCGATGATGGCGAGCGATGCGTCCAGCCGCTTGGCGAACCCTCGCGCCATCTTGGCCGATCCGACGTCCGGCGCCACGACGACGGTGTCCGTGAGCTGCTTCCGGCGAAAGTGCGCGGTCAGCACCGGCATGGCGTACAGATGATCGACAGGGATGTCGAAGAAGCCCTGCAACTGGTGCTGATGGAAATCGATGCCGAGCACGCGATCGGCACCCGCCATCGTGATCATGTTCGCCATCAGCTTGGCCCCGATCGCCACCCGCGGCTGGTCCTTGCGATCCTGGCGCGAGTAGCCGTAGTACGGCATCACCACGGTGATGCGTGCCGCGCTCGCCCGCCGCGCCGCGTCGATCATGAGGAGCAGCTCCATGATGTTCTCGGCGGGGGCATTGGTGCTCTGCACGATGAAGACATCCATGCCGCGCACATTCTCATCGATCCGGATGAAGATTTCTCCATCGGCGAAGCGTGTGCAGGTGAGCTTGCACAGGTCGATGCCGAGGTGGCTCGCGATCTCCTCCGCCAGGGGACGATTGCTGGTGCCAGACAACAGCTTGAATCCGTGCACCGGCACTGAGAGGCCGTCCATGCAGAGCCTTGGAAAATGAAGTGATCAGGGAGTGCGGTGGAACCCGTCGGTCCGCAGTTGCCCCTCTTGGATTCGAACCAAGATTCGCGGCTCCAAAGGCCGCTGTCCTGCCATTGGACGAAGGGGCAGCGCCATGTCTCCAGACATGCAAGCTAGTGTATCCGATGGACTGGCTCAACGTGCGAGGCGGTTCGCGTCATGACCGTCTGCGTACCTGGGGGCAGTGCCGCCGGTTGACCCAGTGAATCCCCGATGGCGAAGACCGTGGAGCCCGAGCCGGTGAGCATGGACAGACGGCCTCCGGCGTCGTGACCCGCGGCGACAAGCGCCCCGATCGCGGGATGCCTCGCGGCGACGACGATCTCGAAGTCATTCCCGATGAAGGGGAGCAGATGGTTCCAGTCGCTCAGCTCGCCGGGAACCAGCACCGCGGTATCGGCGGCCACCATCGTCCCCGCGCGATCCTCGGCGACCCACCCGAAGGCGGCGGAGGTGCTCACTGCGAAGGGAGGCACCATCAGGAGGCAGGGCATCGAGTCGAGCGGGGCGAGAGGCAGGAGTCGCTCCCCACGTCCCCAGGCCAGCGCGTACGGCTGGCCGAGTGTGAGAAAGGGGACGTCGGCGCCGAGGGTCGCGGCCAGCGCCAGCGTCGCCCGTTCGCCGAGTGCGCCGCCCGTCAGTGCGTCCATCGCGCGCAGAACCGCTCCCGCATCGGCGCTCCCGCCGCCCAGCCCGCCGCCGATGGGAATGTGCTTGATGAGGGTGATCTCCACGTCATCTGACATCCCGCACGCAGCGCGGTATGCCTGCGCCGCGCGCCACGCGAGATTGTGATCCGGCGGTCCGATCTCGGCCACGGTGCCGCTGACGTGCAGCGCGCCAGGGCCCTGAACGCGGCGCACTGTTATCTCGTCGGCCAGGTCGAGCCGCAGGAAGAGCGTCTCGAGCTGGTGATATCCCGAAGTCTCCTGCGCCAGAACGCGGAGCCGAAGATTGATCTTGGCCTGCGCGCGCACGCGAACATGCGACGCAGCCGCCGCACTCATGTTCCGGTGGGCGGTGCGGGGGGAGGCGCGGTCGACTGATCCGCGGGAGTGGCTGACTGTTCCATGCGTCCCAGATCACCCAGGCTCAGGCCGGTGCGCAGGAAGTACCAGGCGCCCATCACGGTGATGGGCACGTAGGTGAGGAAGTGAAAGCCGATGGCCCACGATGCGGCGAGACTGCCGGGGACGCCGTAGAGCGCGAGCCCTTCACGCCCGAAGAGTTCGAAGACACCGAAGAATCCGGGGGCCTGCGGCGCCGCGACGCCGATGGCGATGATGCCCTGCAGAAAGAGCGCGGCACTGAAGGGCGCGGAGATGTGCACCGCCTTGAAGGCGATCCAGAAGGCGAGTGCGTTGGTGAGCCAGTGCGCCAGCGTCCAGCCCAGCACCACGGCGAATCGCCCGGGTGTCCGCAGCACAGAGAGGCCAGTGGTGAGCGAAACAAGCGCGGTGCGCCCGCGATCCTCCAGGCGTGGCGCCAGGCGGCGCGCCAGCAGCTCGTAGGCTCGAAGCATCGCGGCGGGAAAGAGCACCGCGACGTACATCGCCGCCAGCACGATGCCGATGAAGAGGAGCCCGCCCAGTGCAATGCTGGACATCGACCGACCGAACACCTGTGCACCCGGGGGGAAGGCCGGGTCGAGCATCGCGCCGAACATCAGCAGGAACACGACGACCGCGTCGAACAGCCGGTCCACGGCCAGCGACGCGAAGGCCGCCGGGAAAGGCACGGTGGGGGCCGCGCGCGAGAGGAGAAAGGCCCGCGCGAGCTCGCCAGCGCGCGCGGGAACCACATTGTTGATCATCATGCCGATCGCCGTCGGGCGCCAGAGTGTGGCGAACGGAAGATCGGGGGCGATCGGCTGCAGGATGGGCCGCCAGCGCATCGCGCGCAACGGGAAGATGCAGGTGGCGACCACGGTCGACAGCAAGAGCAGACGCAGGTCGGCACGGCCGATCTCCGCGAGCACCTTCGCCAGGGCAATACCGCGGAAGGCGAAGAAGAGGAGTGTGCCACTGAGCACGATCCCCAGCAGACTGCGCCAGCCGAACTTCATCGTGCGGTCACCGTCACTCGGTCAGTGCGAGATCGAGGAGGTCGTAGAGCTCCGCGAGCGCCTCGGCGTCGGGGACCCCATCCGCATGTCGCAATCCATCCCGGATCTCGCGACAGCGCTCGATGGCCGACCGTCCGCGGTAGAGCAGGACGTCGATGTCAACTGGCGGCTGATCGTCCAGCACGCGCGGCGTGCTGAGCGGGGTGGTGCCGAGCACTCCCAGTGAAGACAGGCCGCGGTCGATGGCGTCCAGCCGAGGGGAGGCGGTGGGGAGCGAAGGGGGAGCGTCGCTGGCAGGCGCCTGGCTGCGCGCAGCGGAGACCGGCTGAGGCTCGGCCACTTCCACGGGCGGGGAGGCCAGCGTGGCCATGCGTTCGCCGATCGATGCGGAGGAGACCCCCGGCTGCGCCAGCAGGGTAGCGAGTGCGTCGATCGCCCGCAGGCCGTCGGGCTCGAACTGAAGAGCCGCGTCGCTGTGCTCCTTCACGTACGACGACACATCGCCTTCAGCGAAGCTGTCGGCCATCTGCGCGAGACCGCGAAGGGCCACACGCATGCCGCGCCGCAGCCGCTCGCGGGCCAGGTCGTCTTTCGCGTCGCGCGCATCAGCCACCAGGCGGCGGAGATGCTCACCCTGGCTGACGACCTCCAGCCGGAAGCGCTCGGCGGGCGTGGTTGGCGGACTCGCGGCGCGATCCACGATGGTGTCGCCCCCGTCAGTGTAAAACAGCTCCGCGATCGGCAGCACACGTTCGACGCCGGTGTCGCGCGCCTGCATGGCGTCCAGCGCCGTGGCGAAGGCCGCCAGCTCGCTGGAGCTCTCGTCTGCGGTCCGCCCCTCGCGAATGGCCCCGGCAACGCTGCGCAGCACGACGGCCGCGGCACGAAGCAGCGCGATGCGCTCCGGGGCCAGCGCCGGCTCCCCGCGCTCGAGTGGCGATGCGGCCTCCTCCGCCGCTTCCAGCACATCCGCGAGCGCGGGATGGTCTTTCACGCTGGCAAGCCCCCGGAGGGCCCGCACCCGGCGCAGCACGTTGCCCGCCGCATCGCGATCGGACGGGCGAGTCGCGAGCAACTCGAGGCCCGCGCCGATGTTCGATGCCTCTGTGGCCAGGAAGGTATCGAGGCCGGCCACGCTCGGCGTCGCGGCAGGGGTGCCCGTGGCCGCGGGTGCGAAGCCGGACAACTCCTCGGTTCTCGCGCGAGCCCGCGCATCATCCGCGTCGCCCCAGGTGCGCACGTGATGCAGGAGGATCTTGCAATCGTCCACTGCGGCCACGAACGCTCCGCGAAGCGCCGGGGACATGGCGACGCTGCCCTCCCGCAGCCCACGCGCCACGCGCTCCACGGCACCGGCCAGCAGGGAAAAGGAGGCGAGTCGCGCCATCGTGGCGCTGCCGCGCAGCGCGCGTGCGGTGCGCTGCATCGCCTCCGCATCGGGCGACCCATCGCGAGCGGCGAGCAGCAGCCCATCGAGCTGCTCGACATAGTCGCCAGCTTCGAGGATGAAGAAGTCGAGGAATCCGACTGCCGAGGGACCCGTCATGCCTGCTCCGTGAGGGAGTGCATCCAGCTCGCTCCGAAGTTATGCGCCGCGGCGGGCGTCGTCCATTGCAGCACGCAGCTCGCGAATGGCCTGCTCGAGCCCCACGAAGATCGCCCGCGCAATCACATGATGGCCGATGTTCAGCTCCTCGATGCCGGGGATGGCGGCCACGAGCCCCACATTGGCGGTCGTGAGTCCATGCCCTGCGTGCACGGCGATTCCCAGTGTCACGCCCCGCGCTGTGGCGGCGCGAAGGGCGCTTATGGTGGATGGATCTGCAGGGGCGTGCGCGTACTGCCCCGTGTGAAGCTCCACGGCATCGGCACCCAGATCGTGCGAGCGGGAAACACTCTCATCATCCGGATCGATGAACAGGCTGGATCGCACGCCCGCGCGGCGCAACCGGTCCAGTGCCGTGCGAAGGCGCGGGGCCGCGTCGCCGGTGAGAGCCAGGCCACCTTCCGTGGTCACCTCTTCACGCCGCTCGGGGACGAGGGTGACCTGGGCGGGGCGCAGATGCTCCGCGAGTGTGAGCATTTCTTCGGTGCAGGCGATTTCCAGATTGAACACGGTCGTCACGGCCGCGGCGATGGCGTGGATGTCGTGGTCCTGCATGTGGCGCCGATCCTCTCGCAGGTGAGCGGTGATGCCATCCGCACCGGCGGCCTCGCACACGGGCACGGCGTCGACCGGGACCGGCTCCTCGCCACGCCGCGCCTGACGCACGGTGGCGATGTGATCGATGTTGATATACAGGCGCTGGTTCATGGACGATATCCGTGGCTGAGGTTGCCTGCCCCGCGCGACGCCGGTTAGGTTCGCACCATAACACTCGAGGAACGACATGCGGAAACTACTGCTCGGCCTGCTCCTCGTCGCTGCCTGTCACAAGCAGACGACCACTGTCACACCGTCCCCGCGCACCACGGCGGTCCGGACTGGTCCCGGCGCCGATACGCCCCGCGCTGCCGTGGACGCGTTCCTGGGCGCAGTCCGCGCTCAGGATCTCCAGGCGATGTCTGTTATCTGGGGCAACAAGGAAGGCCCCGTCCGCGACAGCAAGATCATTGGCCGCGACGAGCTCGAGAAGCGCGAGGTGGTGCTCATGCGCTGCTTTCGTCACGACAGCTATCGCGTCCTCAGCGACATACCTGCCGCGGATGGAGAGCGTCAGTTGCAGGTGGAGCTGAAGCGGGGAACTGTTGCGCGCACCACGGACTTCTTCACTGCACGCGGTGGAGATCGGTGGTTCGTTCGTACGGCCAACGTGGACCCGGTAAAGGAGTTCTGCACCGGAAAGTAGAGGCGCTCATGGTTCGCTGAGCTCCACGAGCACTCCGCCGGTGGCCGAGGGATGCAGAAAGGCGATGCGCTTGCCCTCGGCGCCAATTCTCGGTGTTTCGTCGATCAGGCGAAGGCCGTGGGCTCGGCAGCGATCCAGGGCGGCATCGATATCCGCGACTGCGAAACAGATGTGATGGATGCCCGGCCCGCGTCTGGAGACGAACTTGCCAATAGGTGACTCGGGAGATTCGGCTTCGAGAAGTTCCACGAGGGATTCGCCCGCGGCCAGGCCGGCGATGCGCGCACCATCGGCATCGTCCAGCGGCACGGTGGGAAGGCCGAGAACGTCGCGATAGAAGGGAAGAATGGCCTGCAGCGACTCGACGGCGATGCCGACGTGGGCGATGCGGGGAAGGCTGGGGGAGGGAGTGGTCATGGGCTGGCGCGCGGGAGTTGGATGCTGCGCTGAATCTAATTTCTGCAGGCGGTCGCGAGCAGGCCGCCGAGGGAGCGACGAACGATGTCGAACGCGATGGTGGTGACGGATGCGGATTTCGACCAGCAGGTCGAGCAGGCTTCGGGACTGACGGTGGTGGACTTCTGGGCGACGTGGTGCGGCCCCTGCCGCATGATCGCGCCCATCCTGGATCAGCTCGCAGTGGAATACGATGGCAAGGTGAAGGTCACGAAGCTTGATGTGGACGCCAACATCAAGACGGCGACACGCTTCAATGTCCGTTCCATTCCCATGCTGCTCTTCTTCAAGGACGGCAAGGTGGTGGACCAGATCGTGGGCGCGGTGCCGCGGCAGGCCATCGAGGCCAAGCTCAAGCAGCACGTCGCGTGAGGCCGGTCTGCACCGGACGCCGTTGCACGGCGTCCGGTGCAGACGCACATTGGGGCCGGGCCGAGCAGTCGTCGGCCCGGCCCTCCTTCATTTCCCGATGCCCGCCAACGTCGCCGGACTGCGGTATCCGTGCACGCGAGTGCTGCTTCCGCGCACCCGCCTCGCCTACGTCCACCTGCGCAACCTGCTCACCGATGCGAAACGCGATCGCGCGGCGCGGGTGTCGGGGTACGTCGCGATCTGGCTGCCCGAGGAGTTTCTGGTGCTCTATCTGCAGCGCGGCGAGCTGGTGAACGCCTGCGTCCATGACGGACAGCGGTTCTCGCCCATCGCGATCGCCGCGGCGGTCGAGAAGATCCCGGCCGAGCCCGAGTACGGTGAGATCTGCTTTCACGAAGCAGACGATGTGCAGCTCGCCTGCATGTTCGCCACGCAGAGCACCGCACCGGAGCCCTGGCCAGCCGAGCTGGCGACCACTGACCCCTCGGCGCTCTTTCCCTTCCTGATGGCGTCCACCTTCGACGGCCTGGTGGAGATCGCGGCGGACGGCGAGGTGAACTATCTGCTGTTCGAACACGGCGTGGCGCACACCGCCTACCTCGCGGGGAGCAGCAGTGGCACCCTCGTGGATCGGGTGAGCCGGCTCTTCAGCCGCGATCGGCGAGCGCTGCATCTGTCCGTACGCCGCTGGACGGACCCCGATGCCCTGCCGGAGCAGGCGGCCACAGGGCTGGTGCAGGCCTATCGCGAGCTCGTGACCTCACTGGTGCTGCGTCTCGTAGCGGAAGGGCGTGAGAGCGCGCCCGCGATTGCG
>JBBSVF010000012.1:0-21588 GCA_038233745.1 Gemmatimonadales bacterium | reverse complement strand
TTGTGCGAGCCCGTGATCTGGATGCCTCCTGACACGCCGAGGTGGTGCAGCGACCAGTACAACAGCGGGGTGGGCACGACGCCGATGTCGACCACGTCCACCCCCGCTCCCGTGAGACCGTCCACCAGGGAGCGGTGCAGGTCAGTGCCGCTGGGCCGATTGTCGCGCCCCACGGCGACGGGTCCGGTGAGGCCGAGTTCGCGAACGAGCCCCGCGTATGCGCGCCCGACGGCCCACGCGGCGTGGATCGTGAGATCGTCGCCGAAGACGCCGCGAATGTCGTACTGGCGAAAGATGCCGCCAGCGATGCTCAGGTTGTCCTTCATGTCCGCGCCCGTCGCACGCAACGGACGCTCACCGAGTGAGGGCCGTGCGTGCGGGCACCGTCGTCATTCCCTGCGGCTGCGGAACCGCCATGATCGGGATGCCCTTGTCCGCATAGCGCACCACCAAATCCGGCAGGATGCCGAGGATCAGGATCGTGGCGGCCGACGCGACCATGACGAACTGGGTCCAGCCCGCCGTCGCGGGGGGAATGGGAGCATCCGCCGCCCGCGGCCGCATGAACATCACCATGACGACGTACAGGTAGTATCCGGCCGAAATCACCGTGGTGAGGACCAGCACCACAGCGAGGAGAGTTTGCGATTGCGGAGCCTGCAGCGCCGCCTTGAGGATGTACCACTTGGCAAAGAATCCGACGCCGCCAACGATGGGAAAGCCCATGAGTGCCATCATGAACACTGTCATGCCCGAGGCAAGCCAGGGCCGGATCGTCCAGAGACCGGCGAGGTCGTCCGTCATCACCGGCGCGTCGCCGCGCGACATCACCACGATGATCGCGAACGCCCCGAAGGTCGCGAGGGTGTAGGCCAGCGCATAGAACAGCAGTGCCGACGCCCCCTGCACCGTACCTGCGGCGATCGCCACCATCAGGAAGCCCGCATGCGCAATCGAGGAGTACGCCAGCATCCGCTTGAGGTTGCGCTGCTGCAGGCCGATCGCGTTTCCGATGACCATGGTCGCGATGGCGATCCCCACCAGCGCGCGATGCCAGGCGCTCACCTCGCCGGGGAACGCTTCCAGCCACACGCGCAGGAAGGCGACGAACGCCGCCGTCTTGACCGTGGCTGCCATGAACGCGGTCACCGGATTCGGCGATCCGTCATACACGTCCGGTGCCCACATGTGGAAGGGCACCGCGGAAATCTTGAAGGCGAAGCCGATCAGCAACAGCGCGACCCCCACCAGCAGCAGCGGGCTCCGCTCGAGGCCGAGCTCCAGCACGCGGATCCGGATCTCGTGCAACCCGGTGGCGCCGGTGGCACCGTACACCAGCGCGATGCCATACAGCAGAAACGCCGTGGAGAAGGCGCCCAGCAGGAAGTACTTGAGCGCGCCTTCCGCAGACCGCTCGCTTCGGCGATTGATGCCAGCCAGGGAGTAGCTCGCGACGGACATCAGCTCGATGCCCAGGAACACGATCATCAGATCGCGCGCCGCTGCCAGCAGCATCATCCCGCTGGAGGCCAGCAGAATCAGGACGTGCATTTCCGCGGTGGTGGTGCGCGAGCGATCGTTGTCGTCGATGCTCAGCGCAAGGGCGCCGATCGTGCCAAGGAGGATCACGACGTCGGCCATCCAGCGGAAATTGTCGACGGCGATCGGGCCATCGTTGGCGGCGGTTCGGTGGAAGAGCATGAAGATCGTGGCGGCCAGCGTGATCACGCACAGCCCGATCGAGAGCGTCCCGACCGACCGCTGATGCGCCGGCGACTCGGTGCGCCAGACCGCCCAGAGCAGCAGGAGCATCGCTCCGCCCATGAGCAGCAGGTCGGGAAAGAGCGCCTTGGTGAGCTGGAGCGGAATCGCCAGGTCGTACACGTGAAACGGCATTACTGCTCTCCGGCAGACGCAGTGGACAGGGCGGCGCGCGCTTCCACGGTGCGCACGAACTGCTCGGCGGCCGGCTGCATGCGACGTAGTACAGGCGCGGGATAGACGCCCAGCCAGATGATGCCCGCGAGCAGGGGCGCCATGAGCAGCAGCTCGCGGCGATTGATATCAGGGATCTGTTCGTTCTCCACCTTGTCGAGCGGATTGAACAGGATTCGCTGCACAGCCCAGAGCAGATAGGCCGCCGCGATGATCACGGTGGTGGTCGCGATCACGGCGAGCACCGGATACGTACGATACGCACCGAGCAGCACGAGAAACTCGCCCACGAACCCGTTCGTCCCCGGCAGGCCAATGGAGCTGAGGGACACGAAGACAAGCATTGCGGAGAACATGGGGACCACGCGCGCAATGCCACCGTACGCCGAGATCAGGCGTGTGTGCCGGCGCTCGTAGATCATGCCGATCAGGAAGAAGAGCGCGCCGGTGGACAGACCGTGATTGATCATGACCATCAGTGCACCCTGCACACTCTGCACGGTGAGTGCGAAGATGCCGAGCATCACGAACCCCAGGTGACTCACGGAGCTATAGGCCACCAGCTTCTTGAAATCCGGCTGCACGAGCGAGACGAGCGCGCCATACACAATGCCGATCACGGCCAGCGCCAGGATCACCGCCCGGACGCGGTTGTCCATGGCCGCGCCCGGAAAGAGCGGCACGGCCAGACGGATGAATCCGAAGGTGCCCAGCTTGAGCATGATGGACGCCAGCACGACCGAGCCCGCCGTTGGGGCTTCCACGTGGGCGTCTGGCAGCCAGGTGTGGAATGGGAACATCGGCACCTTCACCGCAAATGCCAGGAAGAAGGCGCCAAAGAGCCAGAGTGCGGCGTGGGGTGTGACTCTCGCGGTCGCCATCACGGCGTCGTAGGAAAAGTTGGGAATGACCTGCATGGAGCCATTCGCCATCCGCACGAGGGTCGACGACACCAGCCCCAGATACACGATCGCCACCAGCATCAGCAGCGAACCCACCATGGTGTAGATGAAGAACTTGAGGCTCGCGTAGATGCGGCGCGTGCCGCCCCAGATACCGACGATGAAATACATCGGCACCAGCATCACTTCCCAGAACAGGTAGAACAGGAGCAGATCCAGCGACATGAAGACGCCGAGCATGCCCGTGGTGAGCACCAGCAGGAGCGCGTAGTACGCCGAGGACTTGTGCCGGATCGATGTCCAGCTGCCGTACGACGCCAGGAGCATGATGAAGGTCGTGAGCAGCACCATCATCAACGCGATCCCGTCGAGCCCCAGCGTGAACCGCGCACCCCACGAGGGAATCCACGCCACATCGAAGCGCTGCTGCCAGCCGGTCACGTCCGGGTCGAAGGCAAACCAGAGTCCGAGAGACAGCACAAACTCGAGGGCGAAAGTCGCGGTGGCGATGCCACGAGGCCGCATGGCGGCGCCGCTCGCTACCTCGTCCTCGCCTTCCGGGGCCCGGCCGCCCATCAGGACGATCGCTGCGCCGATGAGCGGCAGGGCCAGCAGCACAGGCAGAATCCAGTGATCGTAGCCGATCGAGAGAAGAAGCTCGTGCATCGTCTTAACGGAAGGTGAAGGCGCCGAGCACGAACAGCACGCCCACGACAAGAACCCATGCGTACGTACCCACCTGCCCTGACTGCAACTGTGATCCGAGCCACCCGAGGCTGCGGGTGGCAAAGCCACCCATCGGCACCGATGAACCCGGGGCGTCGTCGTGATCCTTGCTCTGCACCAGCAGTCGCGTGAGACCGTCGATGATGCCGACATCGAGACCGCGCCACAGCAGGCCGCGCGAGGTGGCCATCACGGGCGTGACGATGGCGGCGTCGTACGCCTCGTCCACGTAGTACTTGTTGGCGAGCACCTTCTGGAATCCGTGCTCCTCCGGCGACTGCGCCTTCGGCACCAGCGTCGCCGGCTTCAGGAACGCGAAGGCGATGGCGATCCCCGCGATGGCGATCAGCACGGCGAGGCCCACGAGGGCCACTTCGGTGCTGTGGGATGCCTCTCCAGCGCGCGTTCCCACCACACGCACGGTTGCATTCCCGACCACGGGCTCCAACCAGTGCTCCAGCCCGGCGAGCGGACCAACGGGGATGAGCGCCGGCAGGTTGAACCAGCCACCGAACACACTCAGCACACCCAGCACCACCAGCGGCCCGGTCATGAGCCATGGCGCCTCGCGAAGGTGATCGCGCTCTCGCTCCCCTGTGCGGTTGGGACCGTGAAAGGTGTAGAGCATCATGCGCGTCATGTAGACCGCCGTCATGAGTGCCGCGGCCAGTCCGAACACGTAGCAGAGCAGCAGGACGACGTGCCCTGGAATGCCAAGCAGTGAGGCGTCCGCGAGCGTGGAGCCTTGGGCGCGCTGAAACACACTGCCCAGGATCTCATCCTTGGAGAAGAAACCCGCGAACGGCGGAATGCCCGAGATGGCGAGCGTCGCCGCCCACATCAGTGCCCACGTGACCGGCATGAACTTCTTCAGGCCGCCCATGTTGCGCATGTCCTGCGCGTCTTCATGACTGTGGGTGTGATGATACGCCGCATGCATGGCATAGATCACGGAGCCGGATCCGAGAAAGAGCAGCGCCTTGAAGAAGGCGTGCGTCATCAGATGGAAGACGCCAGCGACGTACGCCCCCGAGCCCACGCCGATGAACATGTAGCCGAGCTGCGACACGGTGGAGTAGGCGAGCACCTTCTTGATGTCCCACTGCTTCAGGCCGATGGATGCCGCGAAGATGGCCGTGAGCGCCCCCACGAGCGCTACCGTCAGTCCGGCCACCGGCGCGAGCGAGAACAGCACGCTGCTGCGGGCGACCAGATAGACGCCGGCGGTGACCATGGTGGCGGCGTGGATCAGTGCGGACACCGGCGTGGGGCCCGCCATGGCGTCCGGCAGCCACACGTAGAGCGGGAGTTGCGCGCTCTTGCCCGCGCAGCCAAGGAACAGGAAGAGACAGATCGCCGTCACTACCGCGCTGCCCATCGGGAACGCGGTCGGCGCGGCCGCCGCCACGGCGGCAAAGTCGAGCGTTCCCATGTTCGCGAAGAGCATGAACATGGCGACCAGGAATCCGAAGTCGCCGATCCGGTTGACGATGAACGCCTTCTTGCCGGCATCTGCATTCGCCTTCTCGCTGAACCAGAAGCCGACCAGCAGATACGAGCACAGGCCCACGCCCTCCCAACCGATGAACAGCACCGGGTAGCTGGAACCCAGCACCAGCACGAGCATGAAGAACACGAACAGGTTCAGATAGGCGAAGTACCGCGGATATCCCGGGTCCTCCACCATGTACCCGACGCTGAACAGGTGAATGAGCGTCCCGACCCCAGTGATGATCAGCACCATCAGCATGGAGAGCTGATCGAGCTGGAAGCCGACGTCGATGTTGAGATCGCCCACCGGCATCCACGCGAAGTACCGCTGGATGAACGGCGTGTGCACCTCACCAGCGCCACGCATCGCGAAGAAGATCGCCAGCGCGAGCACGAACGAGAGTGCCAGCACTCCCGGGCCGACCAGCGAGACGATGCCCGCATGGCGGTGGCGCGCGACGGGATGATGATCGTCGCCGTGCGCTCCTGCCGCATGGACATCCGCGGCATGCACGTGCGTGACATGCGCGTCGTGATCGTGCGCGGCGGACGGATCGTCGGGACCGTACCGGAATGCACTCGTGAGCGAGAGCATTCCGTTGATCACGAAGCCGAGCAGCGGCAGGAGCGGCAGCAGCCACATGTAGCCGGCCACTGTTCCGCTCAGCGGGTGCGCCCCGTCGGGTACGACATGCTGGAGGAGCATCAGCCCTTGAGAAGATTGATGTTCGAGAGGTTCACCGTCTGGCGGTGACGGAAGAGGGCGATGATGATCGCGAGTCCCACGGCCGCCTCGGCAGCCGCCACCGTCATCACGAAGAACACGAAGACCTGCCCCCCGGCACCGTACACGCGCGCAAATGCCACGAAGCTCAGGTTCACTGCATTGAGCATGAGCTCCACGCACATGAAGATGATGATGGCGTTGCGGCGGGTGAGGACCCCCACCACGCCGATCGTGAACAGGACGGCACTGAAGAAGAGCGACTCAGCCAGCATGGACGCGATCCCTCCGCTTGCCCAGCACCACCGCGCCCACCACGGCGGCCAGCAACAGGACGCTGGTCACCTCGAAGGCGAGGAGGTATTCGTGAAAGAGTGGACCGGCCAGTGGTGCGATCGCACCCTCGGTGGCCACCTGTGCCTCGACAGTCCCTTCAGGAAGCACCAGCACTTCCGGCAGTCGCACGCGCGCGAGAGAGAACAGCTGTGCCAGCAGCGCCAGCCCGACGAACGCGCCCATCAATTGCCACTTCAGGCTTCGCGCATCGGCAATCTCGGACGGATGCCCGAGATTCAGCAGCATGATCACGAACAGGAACACCACCATGATGGCGCCGGCATAGACCAGCACCTGCATGGCTCCCAGGAACGGCGCATCGAGCAGCACGTACAGTGCGGCCAGGGCGAAGAGGGTGTTCACGAGCCAGAGCGCCGCCGCCACGGGGCTCTTTCGCGTCACGAAGGCAAGCGCCGACACGATCGCCACGATGCCAAAAAAGTAGAAATGGAAGACGTAGAAGAGCGGGAGTTCGCTGTGGTCCATTACTCCCCCTTCGGATCGGCCGGGTCCCACATCTCGCAGACGGGGTGCGTCTGCGCGGTGAGTCGCTCCAGGTCGTACACGAACCCTTCGCGGCTGTATTCCGCATTCTCGTAATGGCGACCAACGTGGATCGCCTCCTCGGGACAGACTTCCTGGCAGTAGCCGCAGAAGATGCATCGGAACTCGTCGATCTCGAAGACGAGGGGGAAGCGGTTCCCCTGCTCATCCTCACCAGGCACCAGCTTGATGCAGTTGGCTGGACAGACGGTCGGGCACAGGCCGCAGCCCACGCACTTCGCCTTGCCATCCTCCGTGGTGAGCATCCGGTGCGTTCCGCGCCACCGCTTGCTGATCGACTCCTTCTGCTCGGGATATTGCGTCGTCACCTTTTCTTCGAACATGTGCCGGAGCGTTCGCCGCATGCCGGACAGGGTCGCTCGCATGTAACTGACCTGTTCGATGGGACGCTCGACGATCTTGACGCCGATGGACATCAGTCTCCGGACTCCGGAAGCAGAGGGGCACGATGCGGCGCGCTCACCGCGCGCAGCTTGTCGAGGTCGCGCCGGTCCAGTCGCGAGAATGCGGGACTGATGAGACGACCTCGATCGAGAAGCATGAAGATGATCACCACCGCGGCGATGTTCAGCAGGATGAGACCGGTGTGGAAGGGAATGGACCCGCGCGCGAACCCGAGCGCGTCGAGCGTCACGACGGTCGTCGCAATCGCCACGATGTAGCCAAGCGCCAGTGGCAGCATGAACTTCCACCCCAGCGACATGAGCTGGTCGTAGCGGAAGCGGGGCAACGTCCAGCGGACCCACATGAAGACGAACAGGAAGAACAGCACCTTCGTTGCGAAGCAGCCCAGCGTCAGAATGGTCTTCAGGCCGGTGTGCGGCGCCAGGTTGTCCCAGAGCGTGAAGGGAATGT
Organism: Gemmatimonadales bacterium; assembly: GCA_038233745.1. Lineage (GTDB taxonomy): Bacteria > Gemmatimonadota > Gemmatimonadetes > Gemmatimonadales > Gemmatimonadaceae > AG11. The sequence goes on along the minus strand of JBBSVF010000012.1, from coordinate 14,055 downwards.
CCCACCCGCCGAAGAACAGCGTCGCCATCAGCGCGCTGGCCGTGATCATGTTGCAGTACTCCGCGATGAAGAACAGCGAGAACTTCATCGCACTGTACTCGGTGTGATACCCGGTAATGAGTTCGGACTCCGCTTCCGGCAGATCGAAGGGGAGACGATTGGTCTCCGCGAACGCCGCCACCATGAAAATGAAGAATGCGACCGTGAGGTTCAGCACGTTCCACGTCTCGAACGCCTGCTGATTCACGATGCGGCTGAGCGAGACGTTGCCGGCCAGCAGCAGCACCGGGATCGTGCTCATGCCCAACGCGATCTCGTACGAGACCATCTGCGCCGTGGCCCGAATGCCGCCCAGCATCGCGTACTTGTTGTTCGACGACCATCCGGCGAGCACGATGCCGTACACGCCGAGCGATGACACCGCGAGAATGAAGAGGAATCCGATGGGCAGAGGCGCGAGCACCATCTCGATGATGCCCCAGCGGGAACCCCAGGGCGACGCGAAGGGAATCACCGCCCACGTGACGAGCGCTGGGATAAAGGAAATCACCGGCGCCAGGATGAAGAGCGGCAAGTTCGCCGCATCAGGATAGGTTTCTTCCTTCACGAAATTCTTGACGCCGTCCGCGATGGGCTGCAGCCATCCCTTGCCCACCCGATTGGGGCCGTGCCGATCCTGCATCCACGCCGAGATCTTGCGTTCGGCCAGGGTGAGCAGGGCGGCGCCGAGCATGTAGACCGTGAAGACGGCAAGGAGCTTCACCAGCGTCATTACGAACCAGAAGATCAGCCCCGGTTCCGTGGTGGCTCCGCGAATCTGCAGCAACAGCGCAACGTGCATCATGCGCTCGCCTCCGACATTGCGCTGGCGATCATCGCGCCCCTGAGCGCCATCGTCTCGTAGGAGAGACCGGAATATTCGGTGGTCTGGGCGGCGAGCGCGTCGAAGGTCTGCGCAGCCGTCCAGAAGCCCTTGCCTTCTCCGAGGGCGGCGAGCAGGTCGCCGATGACGAAGAAGCTCGGGCGCGCCTGACCTGGCGCGGCCTTGGCCTGCAGGAACCGCTGCACGCGACCGCGCAGGTTGGTGAAGGTACCGTCCTCCTCCACGCAGTTGGCAATCGGCAACACCACGTGGGCCGCGTGCCGCGCCCACGCGGGCAGCGTGGTGCCGATCACGATGATGCTGCCAGCACGGGCGACGTCAACGGCGTCCATGTCCGACAGCTCTTCATCAGCGACGATCAGCACGTCGCCGGCGGCAAGCCCCGAGAGCGGCGTCTCCGACCGCTCGAAGCCGGCGAGTTCTGCGCCGCGACCGTTCGCTGCACGATCGGTGCGCAAGGCCAGATCCTCAACGCCAGGCAAAGGTGCCTCCTGACCCTGATTCACGCGAAACGCTCCCTTGCCGCCGGTCTTCGCCACGAGCTTCTGCAGCAGGAACAGTCCCTCGTTGGACAGATTCGGCGACACGAGCGCGAATGCCTTCTTGCCGGACAGCAGTGCTGCCGCAGCGGCCAGCGCCGCGTCCCACTCCGCCGACATGAGTGTGCCGGACTGCTGCACCAGCGGCCTCTCCACCCGATCCTTCCGGTTCATCCAGCGATAGTTCAGCCGGCCGTGATCACACATGAAGTACTCGTTCACCGCGGCATTGGGCCGCGGCCGAAGCCGCACGACCTGATTGTCGCGCGTCTCGACGATCATGTTGCAGCCCTGCGAGCAGCTCGGGCAGACGGACGCGGACCGATCCAGCTCCCACGCACGCGCCTTGTTGAGCGAATCCTTGGACAGCAGTGCGCCGACCGGGCAGAGGTCGATGACGTTGCCGGCCCACGCATGTGTGAGGCCCTCGCCCTCGAAGGCTGCAATCAGGGCGCGATCCCCTCGCTCGGCCACGGCCAGGACCGGATCGTTCGCCACGTCATCCATGAACCGCACGCAGCGCGTGCAGAGAATGCAGCGATTGGCCACGTACATCACGTCGCCGCCGAAATCCTCCACCGGGTTGAAGCGCTTGGGATCGCGATAGCGTCCCTCGGCGCGCCCTTCCTGGTACGTGTAGTCCTGCAGCTCGCACTCGCCGGACTGATCGCAGATGGGACAGTCGAGCGGATGGTTGATGAGCAGCATCTCGAGTACGCCCTTTCGTGCCTCGAGCGCCTTCTCGCTGTGCACGTGCACCACCTGTCCCTCGGACACCGCGGTGGCGCACGAGGGCGCCAGCTTCGGAGCCTTCTCGACTTCCACGAGACACATGCGGCACACACCCGCCACCGGAAGTCCGGGGTGATAGCAGTAGTGGGGCACGAGCACGCCTGCCAGCTTCGCTGCCTCCAGGATCGACGTGCCTTCGGGCGCGGAGACCGCACGGCCCTCGATCGTGAGGCTCACCATCTTCACGTCTGCCATCAGGCCACCTGCGCCGGCACCATGTGAACCTTCGTCTTCTTGATGAGTGCCTCGAAGTCCCCGCGGAACTTCTGCAGCCCCGATACGACCGGCGTGGCGCACGAGTCGCTCAGCACGCAGATCGTCTTGCCGGTCATGTTCTCGGCGATCTCCAGCAGGGTGTCGAGATCCTCGTGCGATCCCTCCCCCGCCACGATACGCTCGAGAATCTTGGTGGTCCATGCAGTGCCTTCACGACACTGGGTGCACTGCGCACAGCTCTCGTGCGCGAAGAAGCGCGCAGCGCGCGCAATCTGCTTCACGAGATTCTGCGCATCGTCGATCACGATCACGCCCCCCGAGCCCAGCATCGTGCCGTTGGCGACGAAGCCTTCATAATCCATTGGCGAGTTTTCGGCCTCCTCACGCGACTGGATCGGCACACTGATGCCCCCTGGGATGATCGCCTTGAAGGTGCGACCGGGCAGCGGACCGCCACAGAGATCGTAGAGGAAGTCCTTGAACGGGAAACCCAGCGTCACCTCGTAGTTCCCCGGACGCTGGATGTTGCCGCACACCGAGAACAGCTTGGTGCCGGTGGACTTCGGATTGTCGGCGCGGCCCAGCCCGGCGTACCACTCAGCGCCGTTGTTCAGGATATGCGGCACCGCAACGAGCGTCTCCACGTTGTTGATCGTGGTGGGCTGGCCGAAGAGACCCGCAACCGCTGGGAAGGGCGGCTTGATGCGCGGATTGCCGCGGCGCCCCTCCAGCGAATTCATCATCGCAGTTTCCTCGCCGCAGATATACGCACCGGCGCCCTTGTGCACATACACATGCACCGTCTTGCCGGTGCCCATCGCATTTGTGCCAAGGATGCCCGCGTCGTAGGCCTCGCGGCAGGCGGCGTTCATCTTGTCGAGCGGCTCGGTGTATTCGCCGCGAATGTAGACGTACGCCACTTCCGCACCGATCGCGTAGGCGCCGATCGCGCAGCCCTCGATCAGCGCATGCGGCGTCCAGCGCATGATCTCGCGATCCTTGAACGTACCGGGCTCCGACTCGTCGGCATTGCAGCAGAGATAATGGGGCTTGCCGTCGCCCGGCTTCATGAAGCTCCATTTCATGCCCGTGGGAAAGCCCGCGCCGCCGCGACCGCGCAGCCCGGACGCCTTCACCACGTTCACGATTTCGGCTGGCTCCATCTTCAGTGCCTTCTCGAGCGCGGCGTAGCCGCCGCGCTTGCGCCAGCCAGCAAGACCGATGGCGTCCTGATCGCCGAAATACTTCGACAGAACGAGCGACTCGCGCTCGTGCGGAGTGTGCGGGAATCCCATGTCAGCTCAGGGAGGCGAGGAGTGCGGGAACCGTCTCTGGCGTCACCGACTCGATGAACTTCTCGTTGACCATCAGCGGCGTGACAAATCCGCAGGCACCCAGGCACTCCACCTCGATCACCTGGAACCGATTGTCGGGCGAGGCCACGCCAAGCTCCCCGCACCCGGTTTCCTTGAGCAGCGCATTCACCACATCCTCGGCGCCGCTCACGTTGCAGGGCGACGTGGTGCACACCTGGATGAAGTGCTTCGCGACCGGATGCTGGTGATACATGGTGTAGAAGGTGACGACGCCCTTCACGTAGGCAGGTGTCAGCTCCAGCACCTCCGCCACCTCGCTCATGCCCTCGCTGCTCACCCAGCCGTGCTCCTCCTGCACCATCCAGAGCGCGGGCAGCAGTCCCGCCATGCGCGTGGGATATCGCGTGAGCAGCTCATCCAGCTCGGCGCGACGCTTGCCACCTGCCCCAAAAATGGGCGAGTAGGGCCGCGCCGCATGCTCCGCGTGCTCGGAGGAATGTATCGCGCCCATCTCCAGCTTCGTGGAGCTCGACGGTCCGTTGCTCATCGATCGATCTCCCCCATCACGATGTCGATGGAGGCGTTGATCGCGATCACGTCGCTCAGCAGATGTCCTTCCACCATGCGGGGAATCGCCGAGAGGTTCACGAACGAGGGCGGCCGAATGCGCCAGCGCACCGGCTTGGACGTGCCGTCGCTCACCATGTAGTACCCCTTCTCTCCCTTGGGACTCTCCACCGCCACATAGGCCTCGCCGATCGGCGGACGTGGACCTTCCATCACCTGCTTGAAGTGATGGATCATGCTCTCCATGTCGCTCGTGGCCTTCGACTTTGGCGGAAGGATGATGCGAGGATCGTCGATGTTCACCGGTCCGTCCGGCAGCCGCTTCAACGCCTGCTCCAGGATCCGCACCGACTGCCGCATCTCCTCCATGCGCACCAGGAAGCGGTCATACACATCACCAGCCTGTCCAACCGGCACGTCGAAGTCGTACGTCTCGTAGTCCATGTACGGAAAGTCCCTGCGGACATCATACGCGACCCCCGACGCCCGCAGCATGGGGCCGGTGAGGCCATAGTTCACCGCCTCCTCCGCCGACATTGCGCCGAGTCCGATCGTGCGCCCTACCCAGATCGCGTTCTTCGTGAGCATCGCGTCGCATTCGGCGAGCACCTTGGGAAAGGTGCGGACGAAGCTCGCCAGATCATCGGTCCAGCCATCCGGAATATCGGCACCCATGCCACCCACCCGCGTGAGCGACGTGGTGAGTCTCGCGCCGATCCAGCTTTCGAACAGCGTGTAGACGCGCTCGCGCTGCTGGAAGATCCAGAGGAAGGGCGTGAAGGCGCCGATGTCGATGCAGAAGGTCCCCAGCCAGACGCAGTGCGAAATGATCCGCGACAGCTCCATCGCGATCACGCGCAGCACGGTACACCGCGGCGTGACCTCGATCCCGAACAGTCGCTCCGCACCGATCGCGAACGCCACGTTGTTGCCGGGCGAGTTGAGATAGTCCTCGCGATCCGTCCACGGGATGATCTGGTTGTACTGACGATACTCGCCGATCTTCTCGAAGCCGCAGTGGAGATATCCGATATGCGGAATGCACCGCACGACCGTCTCGCCATCCAACTCCAGCACCAGGCGCAGCACGCCGTGCGTGGCGGGATGCTGCGGGCCGAGGTTGATCAGCATGTGATCGCCCTCGAGGTCCGGCTCCATCGCAGGAGGGGCCATCAAGGGGACGATGGTGCCCGAACTGTCGGTCACGAGGGGCACGCGCTGCGGACGTCCGCGCGAGTCCATTCCGTTCGTGGACAGTTCGACTTCGACGGTGCGTTTGGTGGTGGCCATGCTACTCGCCCACCCGCTCGCCCTTGCCGAGTCGCTCGCGCATGTCCGCGGGCAACTCGTCGAAGGCCTCGGCAATCGACAGCTCTTCCATGCTGTACTTGGCTTCGGGATTCTGCGCGAGCGCCTGGCGGAGTTGCTCCGACCGGCTGAAGCGTCCGCGCAGGGGGAAATCCTTCCGGAGGGGGTAGCCCTCCTTGTACTGCTCCCACATCAGGATGCGCCGCAGATCGGGGTGCCCGATGAACCGGATGCCGAACATGTCGTAGCACTCGCGCTCGAGCCAGTCGACACCCTTGTGGATGTCCCACACGCTGGGCACTTCGAGCGGCTGTCCTTTCTCGATGAGGACCTTGAGCCGAAGGAACCGGCGAAAGGGAAGAGAGCGGAGGTGCCACACCACCTCGAGCGGCCGCTCGAGATCGCGGTACTCGACCGCGGTGACATCTGCGCAGAGATCGTACAACTGCGAGGGATCGTCGTGCAGCCACTGCACCATATCGTGCAGCTGCGCTGCCGCCACAATGACGGTGGTCTCATCCCACACGACGTCTACCCGCTGCACCGCGGCCGAATACTTCTGGCGCAGTGCCTCGGCGCTGGTGTTCGGCGTACCGTCCCTGTAGCGAACGTTGCGCGGCGTGACCGGGGCCGCGTCAGTGCTGGCGTGACCAGCCATGACGGGTTGGAAGCGTTCGCTCACAGGCCCGACCGTGTCTGGTGGATCGAGTTGCCGAAGGGCTCGGAGAGCTCGTCGATGAGGGGCGGCGGAATGTAGAGCTGACTGGTGGGATCCGGCTCCATCTCGTTGCGCAGCGACGTGTCTGCCATGCGTTCCCGCATGATCTTCTGCTGCAGCATCATGATACCGTACATGAGGCCCTCAGGACGCGGCGGGCAGCCCGGGACGTAGACGTCCACCGGTATGATCGTGTCGATCCCCTGCACCACGGCGTAGTTGTCGAACATGCCGCCGGTGGACGCGCAGGCACCCATCGAGATGCACCACTTGGGCTGGAGCATCTGCTGCCAGATGCGGCGGATCACCGGGGCCAGCTTGAAGGGCACGCGGCCCGCACAGATGAGCACGTCCGCCTGCCGCGGCGAGAAGCTCATCCGCTCCATGCCGAACCGGGCCAGATCGTACTTCGACGCCGCCGTCGCCATGAACTCGATGGCGCAGCAGGCCGTGCCGAAGGGCATGGGCCACAGCGAGTTCGCCCGGCCCCAATTCACGAGGAAATCCAGCTTCGTGGTGACGAAGCTCTCCTGAGACGCCGGATCCACCGACACGACGCTCGAGTCAGGCCGGGTGCTCAATCCCATTGCAGCGCTCCCTTCTTCCAGACGTAGATATAGCCCACCAGCAGGATGGCGATGAACACGAGCATCTCGTACAGGCCGAACAGCGAGAGCTGCCCGGATGGGCAGGCGCCGGAGACCAGATCCACGGCGCAGGAGAGCTGACGAAAATGCGCTCCCCACGGGATCATGAACACCGTCTCGATGTCGAAGATGATGAACAGCACCGCCACCATGTAGAACTTCACCGAGAAGCGTTCGCGCGCATCTCCGAGCACCGGAATGCCGGACTCGTAGGGCGTCTGCTTCTCGGGGGTGGGCCGAGGGCGAAGGGTGAGGTGCGAAATGAGGAGGATCAGCGCCGCGTTCATGACGACGAAGCCCACCAGGAGCAGTACAGGTAGATACGTGCGTTCCATGAGTCCCCGTACTTCGTGAAATCTTTCACTAAGTCACAGCGCATGAACTTACCCGATGCTGCAAAGGGGTGTCAACATGCGCGTGGCGCATTCGTCGCTCGCCTGCGCACCTCACCCAACTGAACTCGAAATCGCGCATGCGAAGGTGGCCAATCGCACTCCCGCCCGGCGCCGGCGCGGGATACCTTGCGGGCGCCGGCCCACTGCCCGTCCTCCCCTCTCGAGCCCCGCCCGCCATGAGCATCATGTCCGACCGCTGGATCACCCGGATGGCCCGCGACCACGGCATGATCGATCCGTTCGAGGACCGACAGGTGCGCGAAGGAGTGATCAGCTACGGCGTGAGCAGTTACGGCTACGACATGCGCGTGGCGCGCGAGTTCAGGATCTTCACCAACGTGATGAGCCAGGTAGTGGATCCGAAGGCCTTCGACGCGCGCTGTTTCGTGGAGGTGGAGACCGACGTCTGCATCGTGCCCCCAAACAGCTTCGCCCTGGCGCGCTCGGTGGAATACTTCAGGATCCCGCGCAACATCCTCACCGTCACGGTCGGCAAGTCGACCTACGCCCGGTGCGGGATCATCACCAACGTGACTCCGTTCGAGCCCGAATGGGAGGGATATGTGACCCTGGAAATCTCCAACACGACTCCCCTTCCGGCGAAAATCTACGCGAACGAGGGCATCGCCCAAGTGCTCTTCTTCGAGGGCAACGAGCCCCCCGATGTGTCGTACAGAGACAAGAAAGGCAAGTACCAGGGGCAGGTGGGCGTTACTCTGCCCCGGATCTGACCCCTCAGCGCCCGAAGCCGAGGACGTAGACCAGCACCGCGCCGATCAGCAGGAAGGCGATCACCGCCCAGGTGGCGCTCTGCCCTGCCCCCGACGGCACCTTTGCACTGGCGCTGCCGGTGGGCTTGATGGCCTGGGGATCGGTGCCGCTCCCCGTGACGTATGAGGTTTTCTCCACGGCATCGGCGCCGCCGAGGGCGGCTTCTGCGTCGCGATAGCGATCTGCGGGAATGCTGGGGCCGGGCGCTGGATCGTCGATCATTCTGTCGCCTGTGCATGAGAAGGATGAACGAGTGAGACGCAGCAACCGCGCCAGTGACGACGAGGTGCGCGAACGACCTCTATCCTGCTCCGCCTCCGACGCGTTCGTCCGCCTGCCTGACGGCCGCCCGGGCGTAGTCGCGGTTCATCCGCGAGATCACATCGATGCTGATCTCCTTCGGACATGCCGCTTGGCATTCGCCGAAGAGGGTGCATCCGCCGAAGCTCTCCAGGTCCATCTGCGCCACCATCTTGAGCGCGCGGCGGAATCGCTCCGGCTGCCCCTGCGGCAGGAGCCCGAGGTGCGACATCTTGGCGCCGGTGAAGAGCGAGGCCGATCCATTGGGGCACGCAGCTACGCAGGCGCCGCACCCGATGCACGCCGCCGCGTCCATCGACGCATCTGCATCGGCCTTCGGAATGGGCAGCGCATTGGCGTCCTGCGCCGCACCGGTGGAAGCGGAGATGTAGCCCCCCGACTGGATGATGCGGTCGAATGCCGAGCGGTTCACCACGAGATCCTTGATCACCGGGAAGGCCCGTGCCCTCCACGGCTCGACCAGCACGGTGTCGCCATCCGAAAAGCTGCGCATGTGCAGCTGGCAGGTGGCGGTCCCCTTCATCGGGCCGTGGGCCACACCGTTGATCATCATCCCGCACGATCCGCAGATACCCTCGCGACAATCGTGATCGAAGGCGATGGGCACGTCGCCGCTCCGGATGAGCTTTTCGTTCACCTCATCGAGCATCTCCAGGAACGACATGTCAGGACTCACGTCCGTGGCCGCGTACGACTGGAGCGAGCCCGCCTGATCCGGTCCCGCCTGCCGCCATACCTTCAGGGTGAGATTCATCGTTCCACTCACTTGTAGCTCCGCTGCGACAGCTTGATGTTCTCGAAGACGAGCGGTTCCTTGTTCAGCACCGGCTCCGACTGCTCACCGGCGTACTGCCAGGCCGCCACGTAGGCAAAGTCCTCGTCGTTCCGGAGCGCTTCACCGTCGGCGGTCTGGTACTCCGTGCGAAAATGCCCGCCGCATGACTCTTCGCGATGCAGCGCATCCCGGCACATGAGTTCCCCGAGTTCCAGGAAATCCGCCACACGGCCCGCCTGCTCGAGCGTCTGGTTCAGCTCCGCGCCGGCGCCCGGTACTTTCACATTGCGCCAGAACTCCTCCCGCAGCTTCGGGATCAGCTCGATGGCCTTGCGCAGTCCGGCCGCCTCCCGCGCCATGCCGCAGTAGTCCCACATGATTTGTCCCAGCTCACGATGGAACGACGCCGCCGATCTGGTGCCCTGGACGGCGAGCAGCGTATTGGTGCGCTGCTGCACATCGCCCACGGCCGCCTTCACCTCCGGCATGTCCTCGTGCACCGGCTCGAGCTTCTGCGACGCGAGATAGTCGCCGATGGTCGACGGCAGGACGAAGTAGCCGTCGGCCAGCCCCTGCATCAATGCGCTGGCGCCGAGGCGGTTTGCCCCATGATCCGAGAAGTTGGCCTCGCCCGCTACATGCAGTCCGGGGATGGTGCTCATCAGGTTGTAGTCCACCCAGAGCCCGCCCATGGTGTAATGCACGGCTGGATAGATGCGCATGGGCACCTGATACGGATTCTCATCCGTGATACGCTCGTACATCTCGAACAGGTTGCCGTACCGCTCGCGGATCTTGTCCTCGCCAACGCGAGCGATCGCATCCGCAAAGTCCAGGTACACGCCGCGGCCACCGGGACCTACACCACGTCCGTCGTCGCACGCTTCCTTGGCCGCACGCGACGCGATATCGCGCGGCGAGAGATTGCCGAAGCTCGGATACTTTCGCTCCAGGTAATAGTCGCGATCGGCCTCGGGTATGTCCCCCGGCCGCTTGGCCACATCCTCCTGGCGCCTGGGCACCCACACTCGCCCGTCATTTCGCAATGACTCGGACATGAGGGTGAGCTTGGACTGGTGCTCGCCCGCCACGGGAATGCAGGTGGGGTGAATCTGGGTGTAGCACGGATTGGCGAACGCCGCGCCGCGCTTGTACGACCGCCAGATGGCAGTGGTGTTGCACCCCTTGGCATTCGTGGACAGGTAGAACACGTTACCGTAGCCGCCCGTCGCGAGCACCACCGCGTCCGCCAGATGCGGTTCGATCGTGCCCGTGACCTCATCGCGCACCACGATACCGCGGGCGCGTCCGTTCACCACGATCAGATCGAGCATCTCTGCGCGGGGATACATGATCACGCCCCCCTTCGCGATCTCCTTCTCCAGCGCCTGATACGCGCCCAGGAGGAGCTGCTGCCCCGTCTGCCCGCGCGCGTAGAAGGTGCGCGACACCTGCGCGCCGCCGAACGAGCGGTTGGCCAGCAGACCGCCATACTCGCGGGCGAAGGGCACACCCTGCGCCACGCACTGGTCGATGATATCCACGCTGATTTGCGCGAGTCGGTAGACGTTCCCCTCACGGGAGCGGAAGTCACCACCCTTGATCGTGTCGTAGAACAGACGCTGGATGCTGTCACCGTCGTTCTGATAGTTCTTCGCGGCGTTGATGCCACCCTGCGCAGAAATCGAGTGCGCGCGGCGCGGCGAGTCCTGGTAGCAGTAGCAGCGAACATTGTACCCCAGCTCGCTCATCGTGGCCGCGGCCGCCGCGCCTGCCAGGCCCGAGCCCACCACCAGCACAGTGTATTTCCGCTTGTTCGCAGGATTCACCAGCCGCATGTCGAAGCGGTGCTTGTCCCACTTTTCCGGCAGGGGGCCGGCGGGAATCTTGGAGTCGAGTTCCATGTCTACTTCACCAGTCCGAGGACGACGCCGAGCGGAACGAGCGTGAACCCGAGCCAGATGATGAGGGCGAGTGCCACCGAGACGTGCCGCACCATCGGCCGGGGTGAGGGTTTCGCGAGGCCAAGGGTGCGCATCGAACTCCACGCCCCATGAAAGAGGTGCAGCCCCAGAAAGACCATCGCGACGATGTAGATGAGCGCCACCCACCAGATCCGGAAGCTCGCGACCATGTTCCCATAGGTGTCGCGACGTCCGCCGGCATCGACTCGGCCCGCCCAGCCCGCCGGATCCCACGCCTCCATCGTGAAGTGCGCGATATGCAGCACGATGAAGAGCAGCAGGAACACGCCGCCCCAGCGCATCGTCCGTGACGCGAGGGTGCTCACCTGCGGGATGCGCAGCGTGTACCCCACCGGGCGCGCCGCCTTGGCGCGCTGCGTGAGTTGCCACGCCATGAGCACGTGGAGGATCAGGGCCCCGATGAGCAGGACCCGCTGCAGCCACACCAGCTCATTGAGCGGCCCATGCAGCATGGCGCCGTAACCATTGAGCTTCTCGGCGCCGATGAACACCTGGAGGTTGCCCGCCATGTGCGCGATCACGAAGCCGATCCCGATGAGGCCCGTGAAGGCCATGATGATCTTCTTGCCGATGGTGGAGCGGTACAGCGAGAGCGCCCACGTCATGTCGGTGAGCTCCTAGAGCGTGATGGCGGACATCGGCTCGCGCACGGCCTCTGCACTCTTCTCCAGCGCCGTCCGCTCATCCGCCGTGAGCTCCACTTCGATCACCTTCAACAGCCCGCCCTTCCCGAGCTTGCACGGCACGCCCAGGAACAGGTCCTTCATGCCGTACTCTCCCTGCAGCCATGCGGCGCAGGGCAGGATGCGGCGCTGATCATTCACGATGGCCTCGGCCATCTGCACCGCACCCGCCGACGGCGCGTAGTACGCCGAGCCGGTCTTGAGATGCTTCACGATCTCCGCGCCACCGCTTCTGGTGCGGGCCACGATCGCGTCCAGCACCGACCGCTCCATGAGCTGCGTGATGGGGATGCCGCTCACGCTGGTGTAGCTGATGAGGGGCACCATCGTGTCGCCGTGGCCGCCCAGGACCATCGCCTGGATGTCGCGCACCGAGCAGTCCAGCGCCTCGGCGAGGAAGGCACGATAGCGCGCGGTGTCCAGCACGCCCGCCATGCCCAGCACGCGCTCGCGCGGGAATCCGGACGCCTTCATGGCCACATAGCACATCACGTCGAGCGGGTTGCTCACGACGATGATGATCGCGTTGGGAGACGTCTTCGCGATCTGCTCCGACACCGACTTCACGATCCCGGCATTCGTGTTCAGCAGGTCATCGCGCGACATGCCTGGCTTGCGGGCGATGCCGGCCGTAATGATCACGATGTCGGAATCCTTCGTCTCCTCGTAGCCGTTCGTGCCGATGATGCGCGAGTCGAAGAGCTCGATGGGCGCACTCTGCCACTGATCGAGCCCCTTCCCCTGCGGAATCCCTTCGGCCACGTCGACCATGACGACCGTCCGGGCCAGTTCCTTCTCGGCGACGCGCTGCGCGGTGGTGGCTCCGACGTTGCCGGCACCGACCACGGTGATCTTATTGACCATGAGTACGAATGTCTGAAGGTGAAAGTGCTGCTGGACACAAAGGTATCGCGCTCACCGCACGACGCCACCCTGCGAAGCATGCGCACGGCGTCATCCGCCGACTTGCGAGAGCGCGCGCAAGCCACCCACGCGACGCTCGAGCAGTGCGTGGGCCTGCGGCTTGTTCTCCAGCGCGTGGCGCACGAACGGTTCCAGCAGTGCACCCGCCCGCAGCGGCGCGCGGAGATCCTCCTCATGATCGCCGAACAAGCAGGTGCGCAGGCGTCCATCAGCCGTGAGGCGCACACGATTGCAGCTGCCGCAGTACGTGTGCGTCATGGGCGTGATGACGCCGATGCTGCCCAGCGCGCCGGGCAGCCGGTAATACGTCGCCGGCCCGTTCCCCACCGAAGGACCCCGACCGGCCTCGAGAGCGCCAAGGGTCACCGAGATCCTCGCCAATACCTCCGCACTCGGCACCACCGTCTCTTCCGTGAGCGCCTCGAGTTCCCCCACGGGCATGAGCTCGATGAAGCGGACATGCCACGGATGCTCCAGGGTGAGTCTCGCGAAGTCCACGACCTCGTCGTCATTCGTCCCGCGCATCACCACCACATTGATCTTCACGGGCGACAACCCCGCCCGCTCGGCGGCCAGCGCGGCCGTCACCGGATCAAACCCCAGATTGCGACGGGCGATTGAGACGATGCGATCGGCCTGCAGACTGTCCGCGGAGATATTCACGCGATTCAATCCGGCCGCCGCGAGTCGCGGCGCCAGTTCCGGCAGACGCACCCCGTTGGTGGACAGCGAGATATCCTCGATGGCGGGCACGGCCGCGATCATCTGCACCAGCCGCTCGAGCTGCGGGCGAATCGTGGGCTCTCCCCCCGTCAACCGGATCCGCCGGAGCCCGAGGGGCGCGAGCTGGCGCACCACCTCGGCGATCTCCTCATACGAGAGGATGTCGGCCTTCGGAAGCCAGGGCAGCCCCTCGAGCGGCATGCAGTAGCGGCAGCGGAAGTTGCAGCGATCCGTGACCGAGATGCGGAGATACTCGATCGTGCGCCCGAACTGGTCGACGAGCGACATCAGCGCGCCTCGCTCGACGAGGGCGCGATGCGGGAAGGATCGACCCAGTTGCGCTCCCCGTCGGCATAGTGCTCGAGCTTCCAGATGGGCACGCGGCGCTTGAGCTCCTCGATCATCCAGCGGGACAGCTCGTACGCACCATCGCGATGCGGGTGGGCCACCGCGATCGCGACGCTGGCCTCCTCCAGCGCCAGCTCGCCAATC